>CANUCD010000043.1 GCA_947856335.1 uncultured Bacilli bacterium
CTAACATTTTAATAGCTTTCATTAAATCAATATCTAAATGATATTCACTATCAAGAGCACATTTATTAAGAGAAAACTATGATTTCAAATAAACTTTTCAAATTTTCTCTTCCTTCTATCTTTCTAACTCATCTATTTGAACGCAAGTTTTCTCCATATTTGTTCTCCTTCTCATTTTGCACCTTTTGTACGACTTCATCTGGTGTTAGTAAAGTTTTATCTTCTTGTTGCCTCTTCAAATTACGATTATATGATAAAACAAATTGTTGATAACGACTGATCCCAAATTCCTTAATCAAATTCTTAAGTCTAGCCATATAACTCTTATCATGCAGGCGATAAGAAAGTTCACTTTTCATGGTATCAGCTGCTCCCATTATCTCCAACAATTGTTCCAAAAAACTCTTTGTATAATAGTCTCGAACAATCCAAGCCTTATTTAATTCTTCAGAATCTTGTGTTAATAAATTAAAAAATAATGTTTTCGAAATTCCATATTCTTTCGCAATAGTATGAATATTTTCCTTTTGTTCCTCACTCGTAAAAGATGGCCGAAATCCTCCATCTTTCCTTGATAAACTAAGTACTTCTGGTTGATACCTACCACTTTGTTCTAATTCTTGATAAATGGCATCTTTTAAACTTCCGGTAAAAGTTTTAATTGTAAAAGGCAGATGATTCAACTGCTCTTTTTCATAATCAGTAAGATTTAAAAAGGTTTGTTCTTCGATACATAAAATCGCCTCATCGGATAATAAAACATCACCTCGTAAAGCAGTATCCGTAGGAACCAAAGAGGCAACTTGTTTAATATGAGGAGCAAGAGGCTCAATAATACCACACTTTTTATCCGAAAAAATATTATTTCCAAATCCATGTTCATCATCATCTGGACAAATTCCATTTAAAGAAAACAAAACATAGGAATTATAATCTGAAATATAAGGTAAATAAGAAAGAAGAATTTGTTGGTAAGTCCTTTGATAATCTGAATCATCTATTTTAGACCAATCAAAAGGAGGGCGAATTTTTAATTCTTGTAGTAAATCACTTATCATGCTTGAAAACTCTTCACCAACACTTTTACATAAATAATAAGAATGACTAATCGGTCTAACAACTCCCGAAAAAGGTATTACATTAGTAGCGCGAACAAGAGCAAGATTATGGATATTCATGATATAACTCTCTTTTCGCCAATTAATCTTCTCATAGAAGTAATTGCATGATTATGAGCATCTTCACCAATATGACTCCGGCAAAAATCCTCTAAAACATAAACATCATATTCACCTTCAAATAAATCCAAAGCAGTTTTAAAAACACAAGCATCGGTATCAATCCCACATAAATAAATTTGATCAATATGATTTTCTAATAAATAATTTTTAAATTCTAAATTATAAGCAGTATAAATACTTTTTTCAAAAACAGGAAAATCTCTCGTATCTAACATCAATTTTTGATCTTCACTTTTTATACATCCCAAATATCCTAATTCTCTACAAAAAAGTCCATCTAAAGCATTTTTATATTGAGTAAAAGCAACATAATCAAATTGTTTAGAATCAATTAAATCATTAATTTTTTCAATCAAATCTTCTGTATATTCATTAATAAAATTACTTTGAACATCAATAACTAATAACAAGCGATTCATAAGATACCTCCAATTAACACAAGTGTAATATGATCTTTATAAAATAACAAGAATATTATTATTTTTTGACAAAAAATTGACAAAGAAAAAAGAGGTACTTCCTCTAATTTAAAGCTTGATTAAGTGTTCGACCAATTAAATCTTCTAAACTAATAAGATATGCAAATACTGCTTCTAGATAATCTTCTTCACTTACATCCTCTTGATTTAAATCAATCATTTCCCGGTTAAGTAAAGCCGGTTGAGGATCATTTAACTCTTTCGCAATCACTTCTAAAGTAGCAATTAACTCTTTTAATTTATTAACTATTTCTTCTCTCTTATCCTCAACGTTTAAATTAACAAACTCGTTTATATAATGATTATATTCTTCCATTAACGCGCCTTTCCTTCTTCTTGATATAAAGCATCAATATCATAAGCTGTAATATTAGCATTTTCTTCTAGTTTATTCCATTCAGGTAAAGTTTGTCCTTGAACTTTTAATTTTAGTTTCTGTATAGAACTTAGTTGTTCATATCTTTTTTTAGCCTCTAAATAAGCCTGTTTCTTTCTTTTGGCATCCACAATAATTTCTTGAGGATTGAGTCTTTTTAAATCTGCTAAAGCAGAAGATAAAGTGGCTTTGGTATTGAGTGCTACAGTATAATCATGTCTGTCTTTTTCATTAGGATTTTCTTCATATTTTTTGATTACTTCATCAGCTTTTCTCATCTTTCGTTCCAATTCAATCACTTTTCGGTAATGTGCTTGCATTACTTTTTCTTCATTCACAGTCATATTGTGTACATTAAAGTCTTTCCTAGCTTCTTCTTGAACTTGTTTTTCTTCTTGCTTTTGTACATCATATTTTTCTTTAATTGCTTCTTCTTCTTTAATACAGGCTTGTATTCCTGCTTCTAGTTGTGCTCTACCTTCTTCATTTGTATAACTATGATTTTCTAAAGCACTCATCATAGCGTGTTTCTTTTGCCTTACTGCTTCTAGTTCTTGATTCATATAAACCACCTTCTATTATAAAAATACTATAAAGCGAAAGAAAACACAATAAATTACTTAAAACTTGACAAACATTTGACAAATTATTTTTTTAAAATCAAATAGAGATTTAATTGACTAACTTTCATAAATTTCATATAATCATAATGTATCTAAAAAAGAAAGGAATAAATATGTTAGAACTAAAAAAGATAACTAAAACATACCTAAGTGGTACAAATAGTGTGAGTGCCTTAAAAGGAATAAATTTAAGATTTAGAGAAACTGAGTTTGTAAGTATTTTAGGTCCATCAGGGTGTGGTAAAACAACACTTCTAAATATTATAGGTGGTTTAGATAAATATACAACAGGTGATTTAATCATCAATGGTAAATCTACAAAAGACTTTAAAGATAGAGATTGGGATACTTATCGTAATCATAGTATCGGTTTTGTCTTCCAAAACTATAACTTAATTCCTCATCAAACTGTACTAGCAAATGTAGAATTAGCTCTAACTCTAGCTGGTATAAATAAAAAAGAACGTAGAAAAAGAGCAATAGAAGCTCTAAAAAATGTTGGCTTAGAAGACCAAATCAACAAGAAACCAAACCAAATGAGTGGAGGACAAATGCAGAGGGTCGCCATCGCAAGAGCCTTAGTTGGAAACCCTGATATCTTACTTGCTGATGAACCAACAGGTGCTCTAGATACTAAAACAAGTATTCAAATCATGGAGTTATTAAAAGAAATAGCCAAAACAAAACTTGTTATCATGGTAACCCATAATCCTGATTTAGCCGAAAAATATTCAACAAGAATTATTAAACTATTAGATGGACAAGTAATAGATGATACCAAACCATACGAAAAAAAGGAAAATGCAGAAAAGAAAGTGAAAACTGGCAAAACAAATATGTCTTTTCTAACAGCCCTATCATTAAGTTTAAATAATTTATTAACTAAAAAAGGAAGAACAATACTTACAGCTTTCGCTGGTTCTATAGGTATTATTGGTATTGCTCTAATATTATCGCTATCAAGTGGTATGCAAAACTACATCAATAAAGTAGAAGAAGATACTTTATCTAGTTATCCTATTACTTTGCAAGAAACAACTCTAGATACAGGCGAATTATTAAATGCTGCCATGGATAATAATGAATCTTACGAAAACAAAAATGATAACCTTATTCATTCAATGAATATTACTAATGATATGCTTCATATTCTAAGTAGTGGTGCTAAAAATAATAATCTAGAAGCTTTTAAAAGTTATATTGATGAAAATCAAGAAAAATTTAATACATATATAAACGCTATACAGTATTCTTATAATTTAGACTTAAATATTTATAAAGAAAATGAAGATGGTTATACACAAGTAAATCCCGATGAAATATTAAAGAAAATGGGAATGGACACTATGAATGAAATGAGTAGTATGTTCTCAGGTGGCTTAAGTACATATAGTGCTTTTAATGAAATGCTAGATAATAAAGATTTAATGCTTAGTCAATATGACATATTAAAAGGACATTTACCTGAGGCATTAAACGAAGTTGTATTAGTTGTAAATAAAGACAATTATATTAGTGATTATACTCTTTATTCTATCGGTTTATTAGATAGTGATGAGCTAGTAGAAAACTATCAAGCTATGTTAAAAGGGGAAGAAGTAAAAAGCATAGAAGAAATTACTTATACATACGACGAACTATTAAACACTAAATTCAAAGTATTACTAAATACCGACTACTATCAAAAAGAAAATAATTTATGGATAGATAAGAAAAATGATGAAGTATATATGAATCAAAAATTAAATGATGCTTTAGAACTAAAAGTAGTAGGTATTATAAAACCAAAAGAAGAGACTGTCTCAACTAATAATTATGGCGAAATATTATATACTAAAGAATTAACTGAGTATGTTATTAACATGATTAGCAAATCAAATATTACCATAGAACAAATTGCAAATGAAAACATCAATGTCTTTACAGGTAAAGAGTTTAGTAAAGAAGAATTTAATATTGAAAATTTAAGTCCAGAAGAACAAGCTTACTTAAATAGTTTATCTCAAGCCGAATTAGCCGAAGTATTAAAAAACTATCAAGAAAATGCTAGTGCAACTTATGAGACAAACTTAGAAAAACTAGGAATAGTTAATCTTGATAAACCAAGTACTATCAACATTTATGCTAAAGATTTTGATTCTAAAACAGCTTTAAATAACATAATTAGTGATTATAATAAAGAATCAATTGAAACTAATAAAATAAGTTACACGGATGTAATAGAAGTTATGATGAGTGGTGTATCAAGTATTATCGATATTATTAGTACAGTCTTAATGGGATTTGTTAGTATCTCTTTAGTTGTATCATCAATAATGATTGGTATTATAACTTATATTTCTGTTTTAGAAAGAACTAAAGAAATAGGTATATTAAGAAGTATTGGAGCATCAAAAAAAGATATATCAAGAGTATTTAATGCTGAAACACTTATAATTGGTGCAAGTGCTGGATTATTAGGTATCTTAATAACTATTCTTCTAAATATTCCTATCAATTTAATTATATCTAACTTAACAGGTGTTAAAACTATTGCTCATCTACCTGTAATAGGAGCAATTATACTTGTTATAATAAGTATTTTACTAACTGTTATTGCTGGTTTAATACCTGCTAAAATGGCAAGTAAAAAAGACCCAGTAGAAGCTCTTAGAACTGAATAAAGAACGAATTTACTCGTTCTTTATTTTTTCTTTATCATATCCTCTTGTAGTATATTCTTGACAAGTAATATATGCTTCATAATAAAACTCACCATCACTTCGAATAATAATATACCCATTACATACATCATCATTTACTTTAACTTCACTAATATAATCTAATTCTTGTAACAGACTTAATGGCACAATTATTTCTTCTTCATCTACTAGTAGCTTATCATGTGCATATTTATCAGCAACTTCTTCTAAATCTTTTTCTAATAGCTTATACTTTTCATACTTATTTTCTAGTATAAAACCCATAACTGTTAATAAAACAATAATAACTAACACAATTATAGCCCAAATAATAAATAATATCTTTCTTTTTTTCATCAGCTTCTCCATTCTTCATACCCTTCTGTTACATAACTAGGACACTTAATATAACTATTTAACTTAATAGTCCCATCATCATTTATCGCTTTAACATAACCACTACATACATTTCCCTCTTTATCTTCTAAATGAACATCTAAATCATATAAACGTAAAACATTTCTTGTAATAGTTATTTCCCCACTAAATTCTCCATCATAATAATCATCTATATATACCTGTGCCCTTTCTTTTAAATCACTTTCTAAATCTCTATAATAATTGCGTGACATATCTTTATCCATCTCTTTATAAAAAGACATAATATAAAAAATAGCAACAAATAAAAACAATATCAAAATACCTGAAAGGAGCAACATTTCTCTAAGTCCCCATCCATTTTTATTAAGCATACTTCTTCCTCCCATAAACCCATTATATCACAAAGAATAAAAAAAAAGAACTACTCAGTTCTTTCTTTAATAAAAAATGGACCAAACTCAATACTAGCATCAATACTATCACGATCATATTGATACATTTTATATCCAAGACCAGTACATGAATATACCGTACCATCTTCATACTCTTTAGTATTTTCTGTTAAACAAAAAATCGGCATCTTAGCTTGTCTAACTCTAAAATAATCAATAAAAAACACAATTATCCATATAATAACTAAAGATAAAATAACAATCTTAATAATATCTCCTTTATTAACTTTCTTCATATTCGCTTCACCTATTATCAATTATATCCATAAAAAATAAAAAAAGCAATATGTTTTTTTCCTATGATAAAAAAAGAATTCTTATAAAAGAACTCTTAAACTAATTCTACTTCTGCGCCAGCTTCTTCTAGTTGTTTTTTTAGTGCTTCTGCTTCATCAGCAGGGATATTTTCTTTTAAGTTACCACCATTATCAGCGATACCCTTAGCTTCAACTAGTCCAAGACCAGTAATTTCTTTAATAATCTTAATAACAGCAATCTTGTTTCCACCAGCACTCTTAAGTACTACAGTCTTATTGCTAGATCCAGCTTCTTCAGCTTGAGCTGGAGCAGCAGCTACAGCTACAGCACTAGGATCAACTCCAAATTCTTCTTTCATTGCATCAACTAATTCTTTTACTTCAAGAATAGTCATTTCTTTTAAAGCACTAATAAATTCATCTTTTGTAATTTTTGCCATTTTAACTCACATTCCTTTCTAATTTTCTAATTTTTCGGCATACATATTTAAACCAATTGCTAAATTTCTTACATGTTCCATCATACCAGCTGCAAGTTGTGTTAAAAGTCCTTCATAAGATGGAATAGATGCATACTCATGGATAACAGATAATTCGGCAACATCACCATTTATAATACCAACACGAATTTGCATTTTATCATGTTCTTTTGCAAAATCAGCAATAACTTTAATTGGTTCTAATAAATCATAACCAAACATAATTGCATTTGGTCCTTCTAAGAAACCATTAAGGTCAATCTTTAAATCATCTATTGCTCTTTTTAAAAGTGTATTCTTATAGATTTTAACTTCACCCTTAACATCTCTTAGCTTCTTTCTAAGTTCACTAATCTCTGATACAGTAAGACCTTGATATTCAAATAAAATAACAGATTCACTTGTTTTTATTTTATCAGTAATCTCACTAACAATAGCTTTCTTAGATTCTAGAATTTTGCTACTTGCCATATTCTCCTCCTTATATTCAAAAAAGCTTCCATAGGGAAGCTTAAAAAAGATTTAAGTCTCCCCTCGGTAGGATTATTAAAGTTACCTCCCTACTGTCTTCGGTTCGCTTTTTCTACTACATATTATATTATAATAATTATTAAATGTCAAAAGAATTTTTATCTAACTTAATACTAGGACCCATTGTACTAGTAAGTGCAATATTATTTATAAAAACACCTTTAACACTAGCTGGTTTCATTTTAGCAACAGTATTTACAACATATCTTAGATTTTCTGCTAACTTAGCATTATCAAATGAAGCTTTACCAATAATAGTATGAATATTACCATTACTATCATTCTTAAAAGCAACCATACCTTTATTGATATCCTCTATTGCTTTTACTACATCATTTGTAACAGTACCAGTCTTAGGATTTGGCATCAAACCTTTAGGTCCTAAGATTTTACCAATTTTACCAAGTTCAGGCATCATATCTGGAGTTGCAACAATAACATCATATGAAAACCAATTTTCTTTCGCAATTTTATCAATCATATCTTTATCGCCAACAAAGTCAGCTCCAGCATCTTTTGCAGCTTGAGCAGCTTCTCCTTTAGCAATAACTAAAATCTTTTTAGTCTTACCAGTACCATTTGGTAAAACAAAACTACCTCTTAAATTTTGGTCAGTTTTCTTCGCATCAATATTAAGCTTAATAGCTACTTCTATGGTACTATCAAAACTAGTAACACACGTTTCTTTAACTAATAAAACAGCTTCATCAACACTATATAATTGATTTTTATCAATTTTCTTTGATGCTTCCACATATTTCTTACCATGTTTTTTCAAAATATTTCCCTCC
>CANUCD010000044.1 GCA_947856335.1 uncultured Bacilli bacterium
AAAATAAAATGTATATCTAAATTTAAGTGATATATTAAAAGTAGACTAGTTAAAGACGTAGTCTACTTCTTTTGATAATATAATAATTATTTATGCTTTACTTACTTGATAAACTTCTACTTCAACAGGTGTTTCTTGACCAAATAAGTCAATTAAAACATTTAGGCGATTATTTTCTAAATCTATTGAATCAACTTTACCAATCATACCTTTAAATGGACCATCAATAATACTAACTTTATCACCAACAGCCATTTCTGATTCAATATTAACACGACTCATACCCATTCCTGCTAGAATCTTATCAATTTCTGATGGAAGAAGTGGTGTTGGTTTAGCACCCTTTCCACTTGAACCAATAAATCCTGTTACGCCAGGTGTATTACGAACAATGTACCAAGCTTCATCACTCATAATCATTTCTACTAGTACATAGCCTGGAAACATTTTTTTCTTCTTTTCTTTTTTTTGTCCGTCTTTTACTTCTACTTCAGTTGTCTCAGGAACAATTACTCTAAAAATGTAATCTTGCATTCCCATAGATTCAGTTCTAGCTTCTAGTTTTTCTTTTACTTTAGATTCATGACCAGAATAAGTATTAACAACATACCATTCTTTCTCCATTAGTTAAATGCCCCCTTTACTACAGACATAAGTAAACTAATTAAGACAAAGAATATGACTAAAACAATGATAAATATCAAAGTAGCAAGTGTATATTTAAGAACTTCTTTTTTAGTAGGCCATTTAACTTTAGACATTTCTTGTTTTACACCACTAAAAAAGCTTTCTTTCTTCTCTTTTTTCTTTTTAGTCTTTACAATTTCTTTTCCCTTTTTTTCTTTTTTTACATCTTTTTTTGCCATAATATTTCCCCTCTAAATTAAAGTATTTAAAAAAAACACTTTCGTGTTCATTTATAATTTATCATAAAATGAATAAAAAATCAACTGTTAATAAGCTATTTATCAAAAAAAGTTCCTAAAATAATTCCTAAAATCATTATGAACAATAAATAAAGATTAAATGAGCTTTCTACTGTTAAAAAAAGTAGTAAAAAAGATCCTATTGATAAAGCAAAAATAATTGTATATACTTCATTTTTCCATTTTCTAAATAAATAAATCATTAAATAACTAATACCTATAGCTCCTTTTACTACTCCTAAAAGATAAATTAAAAACAAGAAAGAAAAAGGATTGGCAAGTATATGTAAAACAAATTCGTAAGAACCAAGCATCATAAATATAGCAGTTCCACTTATACCAGGTACGATTGAACTAATGGCATCTATACTTCCTAAAATGATAACATATAAGTAGTGAAGTAAATTATTTTTAAAGACATAAACTGTAGAATGGGGAAAAAGAGAAATTGTTAAAAACAAGAAGAAAACTCCTATAAATAAAATTGCTTCTTTCTTTTTAAAAATAATTTTTTTCCTAAATTTTAAAGTAGCACCTAAAATTAAACCTAAAAATAAATATATAACAATATTATAGTAATGTTCAAGTAAAAATAAAATTACTCTACTAAATAATGTGATAGCTAAGAAAAAACCTATACCAAAACCAAAAAGTAGTTTAAAATGACGTTTTTTATCATCAAAAAAATGGACAATTGCTTCTATTATGGGTTCATATATTCCCATAAAAATAGCCATCATAGAACCACTTACACCTGGTATTATCTTACCTATTCCAACAATAAAACCTTGTATAATAAGCTTTAACACATATACCACCATTAAAATATATGAAAAAAGAAGATTAAAAACAACATCTTCTTTCATAAATATTTTGAACTTCGTTTTCTTCACAACAAGAATAAGCTGGCATATAGGTGTGGCGATAGATGTGATGATTGATAATTCTTGTATTACATGGAATAATATGTGGTACTTCATGACAAATATATCTATGACAGACAGTCTCTTTAGGACATTCATAAATTGGTGGACACATTACTCCTGGTAATGATTCACCCATTGTATTTTCACATGCTTCTGGATAAGATACATCGCAACAATCCATTTTTACTTCACATTCACGATTATTATTTATTTTCAAGATAATCACTTTTCCTTTCTAGTGTATCTTATGATAAAATAATAAACATGCCTAGGTTTTTAACCTATAATATTCTTTTTATTAGTAAAAAAATAATTTAAAAAACATATTACAACATTGATAAAAATACCATAACAAATAGTACTTAATAAACTTAAAAAGCAAATAACAAATAAAGTATCGTTTGGTAAAATTATAATCATTATAACTGGTGCGATAAGTCCTATTAAAATATTTAAAGATGCAACATAATAAATATATTTTTTAGATTTTAAACCTATTTTTTGAAAGATAAAACGAATGAGAAAATAAAACAAAAAAGAGACAATTAGTAATCCTATAAAAGCAACAAATATATTTAAAATAGGATTAGTAATATTTATACTTTCTATTAAAATCATAAGTGAAGTATAAAAAATAGTTTCAAGTATGGAAGAGATAATTAAAATAAACTTCTTCATAATAATTCCTAAAATGGTAATTTCATATTTCCACTACTAAACTTTTTCATCATTTCATTCATAGATTCAAATTGCTTTAATAACCTATTTACTTCTTCAACACTTCTACCACTACCTTTAGCAATTCTTTGTTTACGGCTAGCTTTTAAAATTTCTGGGTTTCTTCTTTCTTTTTTAGTCATAGAACTTATAATAGCTTCTATGTGAGCCATTTCTTTGGGGTCAATATGTATTTCATTTAAACCCATTTTTCTTGCTCCAGGAAGCATTTTTAAAATGTTTTCTAATGGACCTAATTTCTTTATTTGTCTTATATTCATTAGAAAATCTTCTAAATCATATTTACCCTTTTTCATTTTAGACATTTGGTCTTTAGCATCTTCTTCACTAATAAGTCCTTCGACTTTTTCTGCTATACCTAAAATGTCACCCATATCCAAAATACGTTCTGCCATTCTGTCTGGATAAAATTCACGTAGTCCATCCATTTTTTCTGAATCACCAACAAATTTAATAGGAATATGTGTTAAGTGTTTAACTGATAGAGCAACTCCACCTTTGGTATTACCATCTAGTTTAGTTAAAATAGTACCTGTTAAATTTAATTTTTCATGAAAACCAGTTATAACATGGATTGCATCTTGTCCCATCATGGCATCTATTACAAGTAGTGTTTCATCAATATTGAAATTAGTACTTATATCCGTAAGTTCATGCATTAAATCATCATCTATTTGTAGTCTACCTGCTGTATCTATAATTATATAATCAAGATTATTATCACGAGCATAATCTAGAGATTCTCTAATTATTTTTATGGGGCTAATCTTTCCTTTAGTAAAGACTGGTATGTTTAGAGATTTTCCTATTTCTATCAATTGGTCGATTGCTGCCGGACGATATATATCACACGCTACTAATAAGGGATGCTTAGAAAATCTTTTGCGAACATAATTAGCCAGTTTACCAGCTGAAGTTGTCTTACCACTACCTTGTAAACCACAAAGCATGACAATTGTTGTACCTTTATTTACTTTTAACGGTTCATATTCTCCACCTAGTAAATCTACTAATTCATCTTTTACTAATTTAATAAATAATTCATCTGGTTTTAAGCTTTTACCAACATCAAGTCCTAAAGCTTTTTCTTTTACTTGGGCAACAAATTCTTTTACAACTTGATAATTGACATCTGCTTCTAATAGTGCAAGACGAATTTCACGCATTGCATCACTAATATTTTCTTCAGTAATAGTACCCATTCCTCTAATATTTTTTATGGCTTTACTAATTCTGTCTCCCATATATTCAAACATAAAGTAATCACTCTCCAGTAAAAGTATTGTATCATATAAAAAGACTAAACACAAGTTTAGCCTAACGTCGTATTTCTAATATTATCAATAAAATCACGCATAATTGTCAAGTAATTTTCATTATTATTTTCTTCTTCATCGGTAAGTGTAACCATTGTATCTACATTTATAATATTAGCTTCATAATCAGTTTCAAGTGATGTTAATAATTCTGTTTTTGTATCACTATCACATAAATATATATCTTTATATGTACCATTTTGGAAAGCTTCTTTTAAATTATCTGCACTTATTTCTTCATTTAATATTATTACTTCAAAGCCATATTTACTTAAAAATGAAAGTTTGTGGCTTGAAACAATCAAAGTAGATGTCCCCTCTTTTTTGGCTTCTATAGCTACACTTCTAAGCTCAGCATCCATAAATGATAAAGTTTCTTCTAACTCTTCATATTTTTCTTCTATTTGTTTTGTTAATACAGTACTTGGTGTATAATCAATTAAATTATTACGAATGTTTTTAGCTAGCATTAAAAAGTTATTTGGGGAAAGCCATAATTCTTCTATTGCATATTCATAATTTAGTCCATATGATACATCTATTAGTAATAAATTAGGATTTTGGTTTAAAAATTCTCTAGCTAATTCTTTTTCAGAAGTAAGTCCGTTATAGACAAATAGTTTTCCTTTACTATAATTTTCTTTTTGCATATTTGTAAGTTTATAACTATTTATATCTGCTCCATTGGGATAAATACTATTTACTGTATTTTCAGTACCATATAAGTAATTTGTTAAATATTCAATAGGATATATCGTTGTATAAACTATATCTGTATTATTACTTTTACCACAGCCAGCTAAACCAAACATAATTAAAACTAATATCAAAATCTTTTTAAATCTTCTCATTGATAGTCCTCCATGACTATTATTATTTTAAATTATTTTTAAGAAGAAATCAATACATATTACCAA
This sequence comes from uncultured Bacilli bacterium, assembly GCA_947856335.1. GTDB lineage: Bacteria > Bacillota_I > Bacilli_A > RF39 > UBA660 > Caccenecus. Next base: position 4,824 of record CANUCD010000044.1, read on the forward strand.
AAAAGTCCTTTTAATGCATCTACTAAACCCGATAAGCCGTTAGTCATTATATCACTTATCTTCTCACTTATTTTATTTCCTACTTTTGTAATAGAATTAGAATAATCTTTATTATCATCTTCTAAATAATCTTTAATATCAACTATTTCTCCTTTTTCTACATCTTCTTCAAATCTATCCATAGCTTCTTTTGTCATAATTACTTTATTAGTCATTTTCGTTTCATAATATCCTGATTCATAAGCAATTAGTAAAGAAGCAAAAACAACTAAAAAACAAAATAAAATTCGAAAAAAATATTTACTATTTTTATTTTTCTTCATTATTTTCCTCCAAATATATTTTAAGTACGTCTGCTAAAACTTTAATAGAACGATTTACTTCATCAATAGTATTATAAATACCCCCTACTTGAATTAGTAAACTATATGCTGAAAAATCTTGATTATACACACCTTGATATCCTACTCCACCTCGTAGGCTAATGCCTCTACTTAGTGCTGTTGCTTTCTTTTTTAAAATAGTATCTAATGAGCTTGCAAACTTTTCATTAGCTATATAATTAGGATTATCAGTTCCAACAACAAATAAAATCTTTGCATAGGTTTTATCATCTATTTTAGCTGTTGTTATATCTCTTTCGTAGTCTGATACTTGTAAATCAAAATAATATTTTAAACTAGGATACTCTTTTGTTCTTTTTTCTAATAGTAATTTAGATGATTTATAACTATTAGAATAAGGGATATTCTCGTCTTGATTTATTTTTACGATTTTTTCTTCTTCTACATAGCTTTCAATCCCGTTTAAAGATAAATTTTCTTTCAGGATATAGCTTGCCCATACAACATAGGGAATAACATTATAACGATTAAAATAACCACTTTTATATTGATCAGTTTGGTATGTATTGTATATATAGATGATTGGATTTAAGTCTATTTTCTCTTCTTTCATGACCATTTTATCTAATTGTTTTGGAAATATACCAAACATATTTTTATAAATAATATTACTTCCATTTTCGCTTTTACTAATATTTCCTGTGCTATTATCTATCAATACTTGATAAAATTTATCTTCATCAGTAATATTTAAAATAAGTTTTAAAAATATATTAAAGAGGAAAAATGCTATAATTAGAAGTAAAAAAATACCACTATATAACTTAATACGTGGAATTTTAATTTTCTTTTTAGTAATAAATTGTTTCATAATATTCACCTATTTTATTATATAATAAGAAATTTAAAATAAGTGTCGAAGGAAGAGATTTAAAAAAATAAATCATTTAGAGCATCTGCAATAATAGAACTTATTATATCAACTACTTCACCTATATATGAAGATGCTAGTAACTCTTTTTGATATTCAAATACTAAAGGTGCTCCAATAGAAATAATAGGAATATTAAATGTATTTTCATCTATTTTTTTGTTATCACGAATAGCACTTCCTGGAACAATACCTGCATTATGTATTTCAATACAATTATTTAAATAATCAATATTATTAGTTGCTAGTGAATCAATTATAATAATAACACTAGGTTTTAATGAGCATACGACCATTTTAATTAAGTTAAATGAACTTATGCCTGTTTTTTCAATGACTTCAGGATTAAAAATAGCTACTTTAGGTAACGATAAGAAATCACTAAAATGATTAGTAACCATGATTTTATTTGTTGATTTGACGCCTAAGCTATCACATAAAATACTACTATTACCTAAACCTATAATAAGAGGGTTGGTTGTTTTTAAATCCTTAAAGAAATATTTTAATATTTTTATCAATTCTTTTTTTATGCCTTTTTTATTTTTATGCAAACTAACTAGATTAAATAAAATACTAAAATAATCTCCCCTTTTTTTCTTAGCAACAAATTCATTAGTATAATCAATACAAAAATGATTTACTTGATATCCAGAATACTTTTTTTCATCTATTTTAAATTTATGATTTTTTAACTCTTTAGAAACATCCATAACTATCTTTTTCATCTAAAACACCATTATTATTATGAATAATTGCTCTAAAATCATACAAAAACTCATATATTTTAGCTAACTTCATATGTTTTAACGTAAAAAACTTGAAAAATATAATTTTTTTTGTTAAAATGAATACTGACAAACAAGAGAGGAGTTTAAAAAATGGCAAATATTAAAAGCTCTAAAAAAGCAATCAAAGTAATAGCAAAAAAGACTGAAAATAATCATGAACTTAAAGCTAGAGTTAAAAATTTAATTAAAGATACTGAAAAAGCTATAGCAAGTAATGATAACCAAAAAGCAAGTCTTTTATTTAAAGATGTACAAAAATATTTAGATCAAGCTGTTAGTAAAGGTCTAGTGCATAAAAATACATCTGATAGACAAAAATCAAGATTATCTTTAAAAATTAAAAATATGAAGTAACAAATATTGTTGGCTTCATTTTTTTTTGCTATACTATAGGTGGTGATGATATGAAAAAAATAATAGTACCTATCATATGTTTATTTAGTATTTTGCTTGTCTTATTAAATATAGATAAAATAACTGATAAGATTATTTTCTTTTTAAATCCGAGTATAACAAATAAAATAGATGTTAAAAATCCTTATTATAAGACAAATAATTATGTTTTTACCCAAAATACAAGTAACTTTACTCCATATGGAATAGAAGATTTATTAAATATAATGTATACTATCTTAAATAGTAGAACTACTGATTTTTCCTTTTATTGTGCTAAAGAATATACTAGTTGTATAGAAGATATGGAAATGATTACCAAAGATAAGACATTACTTACACATTTAAATAATTTTGTTCATCCATTTAATTCATTTTATAATATCAATGCTAAAATAATGGAAAATAACGAAATAATTATTCATATTAACTACCTTTATACAGAAGAAGAACAGAAAAAAATAGATGAAGAAGTAGATAAGATTATAGAAAAACTAGTTACTTCAGATATAACAGAGGATTATGATAAAATAAAAGTTATTCATGATTATATTATTAGTAACACTAAATATGATGTAGATGAAAATAGTCCTAAAAGCTATACTGCTTATGGAACATTGTTTAATCATTTAGCTACTTGTAATGGATATACTGATTTAATGGCAATATTTTTAACTAAAATGGGTTATGATAATTATAAAATAGCAACTACTAATAGTATAGATAATACAGATGGGCATGTTTGGAATGCTGTTAAAATTAGTGATGAATGGCTTCATTTAGATTTAACTTGGGATGACCCAGTAAGTAAAGATAATAAAGATTATTTATATCATAAATATTTTCTAATTAACACGGAAGAACTTCAAACAGCAGATGCTAATATCACTAGTAAAGATCATGTATTTGATAAATCTATTTATGTCGAATTAAAATAAGTATATAAAAACTTCTCTATTTTTGAGAAGTTTT
>CANUCD010000045.1 GCA_947856335.1 uncultured Bacilli bacterium
ATTATAATTATAGGCAAAAATCAAGAGTTTTTGCACATAAATTGCTTATAAAAGTAAAATAAAAGAAAAATAAAGACTATTATATATCTTTATCTTTTCCAAGTATTTTATCGATTGAATAATGATACTTTTTAGCTAACTCATAAATAGTCGTAGTCAAAATCAAGTTTTTAGCATTTTCATAGCGATTCCAAGTAGGTTGATTGATTTTTAATTCTTTGGCAATCATTACTTGAGTAAGTCCTTTTTTCAATCTTATTTTTTTCAAATTTTCACCAGTGACTTTTATTTTAATGTCAGGTTTTTGATTAGAATACTTTTTCTTATTATTAAATCCAACAACATAATCAATTGAAACATCAAAATAATTACAAAACTGATTTAATCTTTTAAGAGGTATAGTATCAGTTCCACATTCCCACATACTATAAGAACCTTTTGATACTCCCATTGCCTCAGCAATATCTTGTTGTCTTAAACCTGCATTCTCTCTAATTTCTTTCATTCTTGGAAAATTCATGTCCATCACCATTACTAATTTTCTCAAAAAATATGTATTTATTTATATTTTGGAGTTTATATGCATAAGGTTTTACATTAAAGTGGATATATGATAAAATTATATTAGGTGAGCTTATGGATATTGCCAAAGAATTATATAACGAATTAAAAGATAAAATAGAGTTTGATGAAGATGTTGAAGCTTTATTTGTTATTATAAAAAAAATATTACACGAAAATAAAGAAGAAGGTATTTATTCATGGCTTTATTTATTCCAAAATTACCAGTTAAAAGATTTAAAATATGATATTGATTTTACTTTACTAACCCATGATTTTGTGCTAGAAATATTAAAAAAAGAAAGTTTATCTTCATTTTTACTATTATTAGATAAAATGCCTATAGAAAACAAAAATATTTTAATTCAGACTTTTTTTAATATTTTCCATAAAGAAAAGGGAATATATTTATATTTTAAAAGACTTATTTTAGAAGAAAAAGAAAAAAAAGAATACCAAGAATTAAAAACAATGCTCGAATTAAAGAAAAAAGATACTCTAACTTTTGATACAATATATTTTTTAAGAAATATTTTAAAAATTCATTTAAAATATCAAAAGGTAAATCTTGATTTATTACTTAAAATTACAAATCTTGCTCATAACCCCAAAGATATTGCTCTATTAAAAACAGTATTGATTGATTATCTTTAAATTTATGTGTATAATAAAAAAGAGGGATTATTATGAAATATAGTTTAGCTTTTGATAAAGGTCAAGTTTTTAAAAATAATGATAGATTTATTAGAATTCAACTAAGTAGCATTCATGATAAATTAGAACAAGATAATAATTTACAATCACTAGTTACATTTACTACTACTTTTAAGTCTGCTCATGAATTAAAAGAATTTTTAAAGACAAAAGGCATAAATCCCGTTTATTTAAAATATGGACCAGTTATCCTTTATAAAAAAGATTATTTTCGCTTTATGAGAGTACCATATCAAAGTGATTTAAAATATTTAAGTGATCGCAATTTAGAAAAAATCATTTATGAACACGCAAATGATAAAGGATTTTTAGAAGTACTTATTTCAAATTATGCTAATTATCCCCATTTATCAAATGAAATGTATTCTTTTAGAAGTTACTTATCTAATCCTTATGCATCTTATAAACTATATGATGTTATTCGTATGTTTGTTGATAAAGTGTGTTTCAGAAATAACAATGGAAAAAGAACACTTAACTATAAAGGAATGTTAGACCTTGGTATGCTTTTATCTTTAGTATTAAAAAAGACAACAAAGCCTCAAGAAGAAGTTAATAAAAAAAGTATTTTTGATGAAGAAATAGATGAAGATGATATTCGTTATCATAAATTAGAAGAATTAAAAGACCGTTATAAAGATAATCAAGATGACCAAATGCGTTTGTTCTAATTGTAAAATTTATGTCAAGAAAATACGAATTTACTTCAACATTTAAAAAATCTTTAGTATGATAGTAATGAAAAGGGAGCGGTGTATATGTTATATCCTTCAATAGATAAGCTCTTGAATATAGTAGATTCTAAATATATTTTAGTTCATGCAGCATCTAAAAGAAGTAAGCAAATGCTTGAAAATAGACATTTTCAAATGAAAGAAAATGATTATGTAAATAAAAAAGAATTAGGTAGAGCTTTAGAAGAAATTGAAAAAGGATACGTAAAAATAAAAAAATAATAAAAAAGTCTTGATTTTAACTATCTCGTGTGATAAGATAGTTATGTTCTTTGGGGAATTAGCTCAGTTGGCTAGAGCATCACGCTTGCACCGTGAGGGTCAAGGGTTCGAGTCCCTTATTCTCCACCAATTAGTATTTTAGCCCGTATTTACGGGTTTTTTCATTGCAATAAATCATTTTACATACCAAAAATCATAACATATTTTGTATTCTCTTTAATCTTTTCTTAATAGTGTAATGAATAGTATAATTATATAAATAATCAAATTGACATAAAGACATAACTTATTATGGTTTTTTATAGCTATATTTGTTATAATAAATATTAGGGTAGTGTGATAACATGAAAAGAACATTAAGTAGAGTAGAATTAGAAAAGATGGATGCTTATTTTAGAGCAGCCAATTATTTAACAGCTGCTGAATTATATTTAAAAGATAATGTTTTATTAGAAGAACCTTTAAAACTAGAACATATTAAATCTAAATTAGTAGGTCACTGGGGAACAACTCCAGGACAAAACTTTTGTTATGTTCATTTAAATCGTATTATTAAGAAAAACAATTTAGATTTAATGCTTATATCAGGTCCTGGTCATGGAGGAGGAGCATTTTATACTAATGTCTATTTAGAAGGCACTTATAGTGAAATTTATCCCGAAGTATCTTATGATAGAGAAGGACTAAAAAAATTAGTTAAAAGATTTAGTTTCCCTGGAGGAACATCTAGTCATGTAGCACCAGAAATGCCTGGAAGCATCCATGAGGGAGGAGAGCTTGGTTATAGCCTTTCTCATGCATTTGGAGCAGTTTTAGATAATCCAAACTTATGGGCTGTTTGTATTATTGGTGATGGTGAGGCAGAAACAGGGCCTCTTGCTACCAGCTGGCAGTTAAATAAATTTTTAAATCCCATTAGTGATGGCATTGTCTTACCAATATTACATCTAAATGGTTATAAGATTGCTAATCCAACTATTTTAGCACGCATTAGTAACGAAGAGCTAACTAAATACTTTGAGGGCATGGGCTGGCATCCTTATTTTGTTGTATATGAAAATGATGCCCAAATTCATGAAGATATGGCAACCACATTAGATACAATTGTAAAAGAAATAACAGAAATTCAAGCTAAAGCACGTAAAAATAACGATAGTACTCGTCCTATGTGGCCGATGATTATTCTAAAAACTCCTAAGGGATGGACAGGTCCTAAAGTTGTCGATGAAAAGATTGTTGAAGGCACTTTTAGATCTCATCAAGTTCCCGTATTAGTTGATAAAAGCCATGAAGCCAACATAGAAATATTAAATAATTGGCTAAATAGTTATAGACCACATGAATTATTTGATGAAACAGGTACACTAAAAAAGGGACTTCAAGAGCTTATCCCATCTAAAGAAAAAAGAATAGGTGCTAATATGCACGCTAACGGGGGGTTAATATTAGAAGAATTAAACATGCCAGATTATCAAAACTATATGCTTGATATACCTATAAAAGGTGTTTTAAAAGAAAGTGATATGACGGTTTTAAGTAAATTTATTAGAGATATTATCAAACTAAACCCTAATAATTACCGTATCTTTGGAGCAGATGAAGCTTTAAGTAATCGTCTAACTCATATCTTTGAAGTTACAAACAGAAAATGGAATGGCGAAAAAATTAAAGAAGATGAATATATAAATACTGATGGAGCAGTTATTGATACAATCTTATCTGAACATGCTTGTGAGGGAATGCTTGAGGCGTACTTACTTACTGGAAGACATGGCTTTATTCATACCTATGAATCTTTTAGTCGTATTATTGATTCAATGGTATCACAGTATGCTAAATGGTTAAAGATTAGTAAAGAATTATCATGGCGCACCCCAACGTCTAGTCTAAATATTTTATTAACAAGTCATGTTTGGCAACAAGATCATAATGGTTATACTCATCAAGACCCAGGATTCTTAAATCATATTATAACTAAAAAAGCTGATATTGTAAGAATATATTTACCAATTGATGCTAATACTCTTTTATCTGTCTTTGATCATATTAGTAGAACTAAAGATTATATAAATGTAGTAGTGGCAAGCAAACACTTATCACTTCAGTGGTTAGACAAAGATGAAGCTATCGAGCATACTAGAAGAGGAATCGGAATATTTACATTTGCTAGTAATGATAATGGCAATCCAGATATTGTTTTAGCTAGTGCTGGAGATACTCCTAATCTAGAAATTATTGCCTCTTCTGTATTACTTAGAAAATATATACCTAATATTAAAGTCCGTGTTGTAAATGTAATTGATTTAATGAAACTTACATCATCTCATCCTCATGGACTTACAGATGCAGAATATGACAAAATATTTACTAAAGATAAACCAATTATTTTTGCATTCCATGGTTATGCTAATTTAATTCATGAACTTACATATAAAAGAACAAACCATGATTTACACGTTAGAGGATATAATGAAGAGGGAGCTATTACAACCCCATTTGATATGCGCGTATTAAACGAAATAGACCGTTATCATTTAGTAAAACTAGCTTTAAAACACTTAAAAATCAATTCTATTGAGGTAATTAAATTAAATGATTATTGTGATATAATGCTTGCTAAACACAAAAAATATATTAAAGAACATGGTATAGATATGGAAGAAGTCATAAATTTTGACTTTGGTTTTGAAGGAAGTGATATATATGGTATATGATGCAATTATTGTAGGTGCAGGTATAGGAGGATTAAGTGCAGGTCTTAATCTAGCCTTTAATAACAAAAAAGTTCTAATATTAGAAAAAAATGGTTTACCTGGAGGAGTTGTAACTACTTTTAAAAGAGGTCGTTTTGAATTTGATGCTAGTTTATATGACTTAATGGATTATGGAAGTGTTGAACATATTGGTTCTATAAAAAGATTATTTAAAAAATATAACTTAGATATTGATACCTCACCAATTCCATATAATGTTCGTATAAAGGCTCTTGATAATCAATTTGAAGAAGTGATAAAAGGAGAAATAGATGATTGGGTATTAAGACTTGAAGAGCTTTATCGTGGTTCTATGTCTACATTTAGAAATATGCTTCCTATCTTAAAAGAAATAGATGAAGCCCTAAAAGCTATTAAAAAAGGTAAGAAATCATTAGAAGATTATCCTAATTTTATGAAATATATTGATATGAATGCCTATGATGCTTTAGTAGACTTAAATATTCCAACGAATACTATTCATATACTAGGTTATTTCTGGATAGAAATAGGAAGTCCTCTAAATAAATTAAGCTTTATTGATTTTGCTGAATGTTTGTATAAACTAATCTTTAAAAGACCAGTCGCCGTAAAAGAGAAAAATACATCTTTTGCTCTTAAACTTGCTAAAAGATTTGTTGAATTAGGTGGTAAAATTTATTATCACTCATGTGTTAAGAATATAAAACTAGATAATACCTCAGAAGTTACCCTAACAAACGGAAAAACATATAAAGCTAAAGAAATTATTTGTAATACATCAGAAAGATATGCTCTAAAAAACTTAATAGAAAATGAACTAGCTTTCGCAAACCAAAAAGAAAATGCGAGAACTATCTCAATGAATGGTCTAGTCATCTATCTAGGCCTAAATAAGTCATATCAAGATTTAAAACTATATAATTATCGTTATTATGAGTTTCAAAACTTAAATAGTGCCATAAATATTAAAAGTATGAATAAACTATATCATCATACTATAGAGGGTATAGTTCCTAATATTATCAATGAAAACGCTAGTCCTAAAAATACAACTATCTTAGTATTAAAGACTTGGTATAATATGGATGCTTGGAAAAATATTGATAAAAAAAATTATTATCAAACTAAAAATGAACTTGCCCAATCTCTAATTCATGAATTTGAAGAAGCTTTTCATGTAGATATAGAAGAATATATAGAAGAAATAGAAATAGCTAGTCCTTATACATTTAAAAAACATACTAACTGGGATAATGGTTGTTTCTTTGGTAATATGCGTTTAGGTTATGATAATAGTATTAACAGGCTTTTATCATATCAAGATGAGTTAATTCCTCATTTAAGTTTTGTTGGTGCATCTAGTGTCTTTGGAAGTGGTGTTGATAATGCTTTTTATAGTGGATATTATGTAACAGAAAAATTATTAGAAGAAAAAAGGAGTAATTATGAATAAAATCGAAAAACTAAAAAAAGAACGAAAAGATATTATTGATAGTGCAAGTAAAAAAATACCTAAAAATACTTTAATAGATGAAGTTATACTAAATAATCATAATATATATCATACCATTATTTCATCTATTAAAGAAGAGACAAATGATACTAAAACATTTACTTTAACAATAGATAAAGAATCTAATACAACCATGCTTCCTCCATTTATTCCAGGACAATATATAACTCTTTATTTAACAATTAGTGATATTCCTACATCTAGAGCATACTCTCTTTCATCAAGTCCTAATTTAAGTTTAAAAAACGAATACGAAATAACGGTTAAAAGAGTAGAGGGTGGACTTGTAAGTAACTATATGTTAGATGAATTAAAAGTAGGAGATAAACTAGATATTTCCAATCCATCAGGAAACTTTGGTTATAATCCTGTGCGTGATGAGAAAAATGTAGTAGCAATCGCTGGTGGAAGTGGAATTACCCCATTTATGTCTCTTGCTCGTGCTATATTAGAGGGAATGTATGATTGTAATTTAACTGTATTTTATAGTGTTAAAACATATGATGATATAATATTTAGAAAAGAAATAGAAGAAATAAATAAAAAGAATAAAAATGTTTGTTTTATTATTACTCTTACAAGAGAAGAAAAAGATGGTTTTTTACATGGACACTTAAATAAAGAAATGATAGAACCATATATTAAAGAATTTAATACTATTTTAATGTGTGGACCAAAAAGTATTTATAAAACTATGAATGAAATATTAAATGAATTTAATATACCTAGAAAAAGTGTTCATTATGAAAACTTTGCTGTTACTTATGAACCTGATGAAATTAAAACTTATGAGTTAAAAGTTATCATGAATGAAAGTACTGTAACTATTCCCTGTAAAAGTAATGAAACTCTACTAGTTACTATGGAAAAAAACAAAATAAAAGCTCCATCTTTATGTAGAGTAGGTGAATGTGGTTATTGTCGTAGTAAACTTCTAGTAGGCAAAGTAAAAATGATTGGGGCAAGTATTGAAAGGTCTCTAGAAGATGATGGATATATTCATCCGTGTGTATCATATCCTGATAGTGATATTACCCTAAAACTAGATATATAAGCAGAATGAAAGTTCTGTTTTTTTAATGTACAAAAAGTACGAAAATAGTAACAAATATATTGATTTTTATTCAATGATATAATATACTATTAACATAGAAGTATATCATAGATTTATTACAAATCTATTTATGAGTCTATAAGAAGTTTTGACAAGTTTTGTCGAATGCCATGAAAAATAATTTAATATGTTATAAAATGGTTGAAGTAAAGGAAGAGTGGAAATGAAAAAAGTAGGATTTATATTAAGTGGAATAGTTATATTATTAGGAGTATTATGGATATTACCTAAAGAAAAAGAAAACATCTTAGTTAAAGATAAAGAAGAAATATCTAATGCAACCCTTGCCTTTTTTATAGAACAAGATAGTGGTAATTATGAAAAATCGGATACTCTCCCAACAAGTGGATATACACTAAATACAAGTAAAAGTGTGTGCACTAATAACACAACTCCATCATGGGATAATGACAAACTATACTTAAATAACTTAACAAATAACGGAACAGAATGTTATTTGTATTTTGATGAATATTATGCTAAAGATGTAATACTTGCAAATAAAACGATAGATAATAGTAGAAGTGGAGCTATAACTGGAA
>CANUCD010000046.1 GCA_947856335.1 uncultured Bacilli bacterium
TTTTCATTGAATAATTAATTAATTTTTTGGGACATTTTTACTGAATAGCCACATGAAATTTCTTTAGCTAAAAAATTTACTTGTATTTCTAATCAAAATATATTATACTAATTAAGTAAAACGCAAGAAAGATAAGTAATATTATATTATCTTATAGAAAGCTTATGGTTGATGGAAATAAGTAGATAAGTAATATGAAATCTCCTTTCTAGTGGAGCTAATCACTCCCGGGTAAAACCGTTATCAATAAAAAGAAAATAAAAGGATGGCACCGTCTTAAAGACTCCTTGGCTGCTATTCTTTTTTATTTTAGAAAGAGGGATAATAATGATTGATATTAAGTTAATTAGAGAAGAAAGAGATTTAGTTAAAGAAAACATTAAAAAGAAATTTCAAGATGAAAAATTGCCACTTGTTGATGAAGTTTATGAATTAGATGTTAAGTATCGTAACACCAAAAAAGAAGCTGATGATTTACGCAGTAAAAAAAATCAGTTAAGTGAACAAATAGGTAAGCTCATGAAAGATAAAAAAAAAGAAGAAGCCTTAAAGATTAAGGAAGACATAGGCTCTATCTCTTTTAAAATTGCTAATTTAGAAAATGAAGAAACTAAATTAGAAGAAGAAATAAAAGAAAAAATGATGGTTATACCTCAAATTATAGATGAGTCTGTTCCAATTGGTCGAGATGATTCTGAAAATGTAGAATTAGAACGTTTTGGAGAACCTACTTTACCTGAATATGAGATCCCTTATCATGCCGATATTTGTGAGAGCTTATGTGGTCTTGATAAAGAAGCAGCAGGTAGAACTAGTGGCAATGGCTTTTATTTTCTAATGGGAGATATTGCAAGACTTCACAGTAGCTTACTTGCTTATGCAAGAGACTTTATGATTGATAAAGGATTCACATATTTTATTCCTCCTTTTATGATTAGAAGTGATGTTGTAACAGGAGTTATGTCATTTGAAGAAATGGATGCAATGATGTATAAAATAGAAGGAGAAGACTTATATTTAATTGGAACAAGTGAACATTCTATGATTGGTCGTTTTAAAGGACAAATAATCAAGGAAGAAGAGCTACCAATTACACTTACTTCATACTCTCCATGTTTTAGAAAAGAAGTTGGAGCTCATGGTTTAGAAGAACGAGGCTTATACAGAGTTCATCAATTTGAGAAAGAAGAAATGGTAGTACTATGTCGCCCAGAAGAGGCTATGGATTGGTATCATAAGATGTGGAAGTATACTGTGGAATTTTTTAGAAGCCTAGATATTCCTGTTCGTACTTTAGAATGTTGTTCTGGAGATTTAGCAGACTTAAAAGTAAAATCTTGTGATGTTGAAGCTTGGAGTCCAAGACAGCAAAAATATTTTGAAGTTGGTTCATGTTCAACTCTTGGTGAAGCTCAAGCTAGACGTCTTGGTATTCGTATGAAAACAAGTAAAGGTAATAAATATGTTGCGACATTAAACAATACTGTTTTAGCAACCCCACGTGGTTTAATAGCTTTCCTAGAAAACAATTATCAAAGTGATGGAAGCATCAAGATTCCTAAAGCTTTACAGCCTTACATGGGTGGGGTAAAGACACTTATTCCTAAGAAGACTAAATAGTCTTTTTTCTTTAAAATAAAAATAATAGATATTTATCATGAATAAAGGTTTACAAAATGGAAGAAAAAAATAAAATATTATTTCGTTTATCAAAATCAAAATTTAGAAGTAGTTTTCATCTAAAAGATAAAGATATAGAATATATAAAAGAAAAAGGATTAGAGAAAATAGGGTCTCATGCTTATGACTTTTTAAGAAAAAGACTAGCCCCAGCTTATATTCCTAATGATGGTAAGCAAACGCCTATGAGATGACATCCCGTTTTTATAGCTGAGCATGCAACTGCGACCTGTTGCAGGAATTGTCTATTTAAATGGTATCATATTCCAAAGGGAAGAGAATTAACCGAGGAAGAAATAGCATTTTTAGTTTATGTAATTATGACTTGGATTAAAAAAGAGCTAGTAAGTAAATAAATTATATGCTATAATTTTTATAAAAGCGATAAAAAGGGATAAAATAGGAGGAAAAAAATGATTTGTACAAGTAGCTATAACAATTGGCAATCAGATAAGTACACTACTTATGCTATCTCTGGTAATCGCGGGAGAGATGTTAATTATCAAGGATATTGTTATCCGAACTTAGCTCCAAAATTATCTTTTTGGAAAATATGGCATAATAATATTGGCAAAATTAGTGAAGAAGAAAATAATCAATATTATGTAGAGGAGTATTGGAAACAAGTATTATCAAAACTAGACCCAGAACAGGTTTATAGAGAGCTTGATAATTCTATATTACTTTGTTATGAGGCAAACACTGATTTTTGTCATAGGCATATTGTTGCAGCATGGTTTGAAATTTTATTAGAAGTAGAAGTTCCTGAAGCAAAAGCCAAAGATTATGAAATTAAATATAATATTGAGAGACCTGAATATATTAAAGAATATTTGGAAGAGGCTATGAGAAGTGGTAGAAATATGCGTGGCTTTCATTCTTTAAGAGCTTTGTATTTATTTGAAAAAGGAGAAAAATTAGAATTACTAGCAGATGAGTTAGAAGCTAAAACAGGAGAATGCCATGATGAATATAGACAAGCTGCTTGTTTTTTGAGATGTGATGCTGATATGGCTGAAGAAGAATATAACAAACGATACAGATAAAAATAAAATAGAAACTCGTTATATGGAAACGGGTTTTTTAATTTAACTTAAAAAATAAGTTAAAAATGATGGTATTTATTAGTTTAATCCTGTATAATGGTAATTGAGGTGCAGAAATGTTAAAAGCAGAAAATATTAAGAAAAAGTTTACTAAAATAACTAAAAACAAAGAAAAGTTTGAGTTTTATGCTAATAATGGTATTAGTATGTATGCCTATGATGGAGAAATTATTGGCATTTTAGGTCCTAATGGAGCTGGAAAAACAACATTCCTACGTATTATCGCTGGTATTTTAGAACCAACTAGTGGTGCTGTTACATTTGATGAGCTAAACTATCAAGATAATGAAACAGAAATTAAAAAAAATATTGCTTACTTGTCAGGAAATACCAAAATATATAATACTTTAAGTTGTTATGAGTTGCTTTTAATGTGTGCCGATATTTATGATGTAGAAAAAAATGATGCTGAAAGAAGAATTTTAGAAATATCAAAGACCCTAGATATGGATTCATTTCTTTATAATCGAATTGAAACACTTTCAACTGGGCAAACCCAAAGAGTAAATATAGCCCGTTGTCTCATTCATAATCCTAAATACTATATTTTAGATGAAGCAACAAACGGTCTAGATGTAATATCAAGTGAAATTATCTTAAATTTTATTAAGAACGAAAAGAAAAAAGGAAAAACAATTATTTATTCAACTCACTACATGGAAGAAGCCGAAAATATTTGTGATAAAGTTCTTTTAATGAATCATGGTAAAATAATTTTAATGGGTTCTCCAGATGAAATTAAAAAGGAAACTAAAACAGCGAACTTAAGAGAAGCTTTTTTCCAAAAAATAGGGGAGGATAACAATGAAGAGTAAAATCAAACATATTCTAAAAAAAGAATTAAGAGAAATGTTTCGAGATAAAAAATCTCTTGCCATGATGCTAGTTATTCCTATTTTTATTCCCTTGTTAGTTATAGGTATGTCAGCCTTATTTAATTTAGAAATGAATGTTCCCATAACCGATTATAATCAAATAGGCTTTGCATATTCCATGAGTGATACCGAAAAAAGTCTTGCAGATTCTATGAATATAGAAGTATATACTGGAAGCATAGATGAATTAGAAAAAATGTTTAAAGACGAAAAAATAAAAGCATACTTTACCAAAGAAGACAATCATTACACCATCCATGGAAATGATACAACTAACTCTACTTATGCACTTGAACTTGCTAAAAACTATTTTGATACTTATAAAAGTATTTTACAAAAAGACTTGTTATATGAAGAACAAATAGATGCAAATAAAATATTAAATATTATTACTCTAGAAGAAAACATAAAAATAGAAGATAATTACTTTGCTAGTTATATAATAAATTATGCTTTTTTATTTATTATTATGGCAATTACTGTATCTGCTACATATCCAGCAACAGATGCAACTGCTGGTGAAAAAGAAAGAGGAACTCTAGAGACACTTCTAACTTTCCCAATTAAAAGTAAAGATATAATTATAGGTAAATTTTTAAGTGTTACTATCTCTTCGATAATTACAGGACTATTAAGTTTAATACTAGCAATTATCTCTTTAAAATTAGCTGGCAATCTTTTTCCAATTTACGAAAATATGAATCTAATGTTACCACTATCAAGCCTATGCTATGCTATTATGGTTATTATAGGTTATTCGCTTTTAATTAGTGGTTTATGTATTGCTATTGCTAGTAAATGTAAAACGTTTAAAGAAGCTCAAAGTGCCTTAACACCACTTACATTTATTTCCTTTTTCCCAGGAATGATAGCATTTATGACGGGTATTACTACTAGTAATCTTCTCTCATGTATTCCCTTTTTAAATTATACTCTAATATTTACTGATATTTCAAACGGGAATATAAATGGTATACATATCATACTTATGCTTTTATCAAGTTTTATTATTATTGCTTTATTACTAAAAGTTATCATTAAAGAATATAAAAGTGAGAAGGTCTTATTTTCATGATACAAGACGAAATTATATTAAAAGAAAAAAAAATTCCCATTAAAATTATTTTCAAAAAAATAAAAAATGTTTATTTTCGCTTTGATGACAATGGTTTTCTAGTAGTTAGTGCATCTATTAGTTTATCACTAAAAAAAATAAAAAAGTTAATCATAGAAAACGAAGATGCTATTTATAAATTATACTTAAAGAAAGAAAAGAAAAAAGATGAAGAGGGAATAATTCGTCTTTTAGGGTTAAAATATAAACTAGAAGTTAGTGAGGATTTTAAACAGGTATTATTTTCTGATGGAAGCATTAAAACACCAAGCATAAATGCCTTAAATGATTATTTAAAAAAGATAACTCACCAAGTATTTATAGAAGAAACAGAAAAAATAAAAAGGATAATGCCTAATATTCCTAATTTTTCTTTAAAAATAAGAAAGATGAAAACAAGATGGGGAGTATGTAATTATGTTAAAAACACTGTTACTCTAAATTCAGAGTTAATTAAATATCAAAGAGAAATAATTGATTATGTTATTATTCATGAATTAAGTCATTTTACTTATCACAATCATAGTAAAGAATTTTGGGATTATGTAAAAATATATTTCCCAGATTATAAGAAAGCAAGAAAGGAACTTAGAAGATGATAAAAATTGAATCTATAAATAATACTAAAGTAAAAGAATGGTCTATGTTAAGAGAAAAAAAGAAAAGAGACGAAACAGGATTATTTTTAGTTGAAGGGGATCACTTATTAAATGAAGCGATGACTAGTGGGGTTTTAATGGGAGTTATATCTAATGATGAATCATTAGAAATTAAAGGGCTTCCTTTTTATCTAGTAACACCTGCTATTATAAGAAAATTATCTACGCAAGTAAGTAGTACAAATGTAATAGGAATTTGTAAGAAAAAAGAAGAATATGAAATAAAAGGGAATGTCTGTTTACTAGATAAAATTCAAGATCCAGGCAATCTAGGTACTATTATTAGAAGTGCCGTAGCATTTAAAATAGATACTATTATTTTAAGCCAAGATACAGTTGATTTATATAATGATAAAGTTATTCGGGCAAGTGAGGGGATGATTTTTCACTTAAATATTATAAGAGGAGATTTAAAAGAATATATAAATCTATTAAAAAAAGATAATTATACTATTTATGGTACAGATTGTTTGCTAGGTACAAATATTAAAGATATATCTTTTAAGGGCTTAAATGCTATTATAATTGGAAATGAGGGAAAGGGAATAGATGAAAACATAAAAAAATTATGTGATGAGCATATACATATTCCGATAGTATGTGAAAGCCTAAATGCTGGAGTAGCTGCTAGTATTATATTTTATGAAATTGCAAATAAATGTTAATGTTTAATAAAAAGGGAGGATTTTTATGAACTATATTTATATTGGTAAAATTGTAAATACACACGGTATTAAAGGAGAAATACGTTTATTAAGCAACTTTTTAGAAAAAGATTTAATATTTAAAACTGGATTTAAAATATATATTGGTAGTAAAAAAGAAGAAAAAATAATAGAAAGATATCGCCGACATAAAAATTTTGATATGCTTACATTTAAAGGAATAAATGATATTAACGATGTTTTAAAATATAAAAAAATGAATGTATATGTGAAGCGTGATGATTTAAAATTATCAGAAAATGAATTTATTTTAGAAGATTTAATAGGAATGAATATTATATGTGATGATGAAGAAATGGGAGTGGTAAATAATATATATCATAATAAATCTGGTAATTTACTAGCTATAACATTTGCAAAAAATTACTATATCCCTTATAATAATTATTATATAAAAGAAGTTGATGTTTTAAACAAAATAATTAAAACAGAACATACAAAGGACTTGATTTTATGAAAATAGATATTTTAACTTTATTTCCTAAAATGTTTGATGGTTTTTTAAGTGAAAGTATTGTAAAAAGAGCAATCGAAAAAGGACTTGTCAAAATAAATATTATAAATATTCGCGATTATACTCTTTTAAAAAATGGTCAAGTAGATGATACACCATATGGTGGGGGAAGTGGTATGGTTTTAATGTGTGAACCAGTAATAAGAGCAATCGAAGCAGTAAAAAAAGATGATGCTAAAGTTTATTTAATGTCACCTACAGGAGTAACTCTAACAGATGAACTTGCAAATAAAATATATTTAGATACTAAACACATTATATTAGTATGTGGACACTATGAAGGATTTGATGAGCGAATTAAATACTTTGTAGATGGAGAATTAAGTATAGGCGATTATGTTTTAACGGGTGGAGAATTACCTGCTATGGTTATTAGTGATGTTTTAATGAGATTTATACCTGGAGTTATAAAAGATGAATCCTTTATGAACGAATCATTTAAAAATCATTTATTAGATTATCCAGTTTATACCAAACCTCGTGAATTTAGAGGTTATAAAGTACCTGATGTTTTATTAAGTGGTAATCATAAAATGATTGATGAATACCGTCTAAATGAACAAATAAGAATTACCAAAGAAAAAAGACCAGATTTATTAAAGTAGGTGTGTGTATGAAAAGTTTTGCTATTAAAAAGTTAAATGATAAGTATGAATTTGAAAGTTTTAATTATGATATACAAGGTCTTTCATATCCAATAAAAAAAGGAAAACAAGAAAATCTTAAGATTACAAATTTAGTAATTGTAAATCCTGATATGATTTCAGCTTTAATATCTAAGCAATTTCAAAAGAAATTTCAAAGAATTATTGACTATTTTTTTACTCATAATGATTTTGATGATGATAGTACAGGTACTAATTTAATGTTAGCACTTGATGAAATAGCAAGACTTAGAACCCTACTTATTAAAAAATATAATAATCTTTTAAAAAAGAAAAAAGAAGAAGAACTTTTAAAGAAATTAAAAGTATTAGAAAATGAAGTTAGAATGAAAATGATTGATTTTAAACTTATTAAAGAACAAGAATTAACCAAAGAAGAAAAAAATAAAACCAGATAAAAAGAAGCAAGGATATAATACTTAGCTTCTTTTATTTTCATCTTCAATTGGTGTAAATAATTCTCTTACATCAACATTTAAAACCTTAGAAAAAGTCCATAAAGTACCTAGACTAAAA
>CANUCD010000047.1 GCA_947856335.1 uncultured Bacilli bacterium
AAAAAAGAATGATTTTCATCACTCTCTAAAATCTATTATCTTTATTTCTTAAAAATGGAGGAATATCATATTCATCATCTAAAGTCTCTTCTTTAGGACGACGTCTTGGCATTTTACTATCATCGCTAAACAACATTTCATCTGTTTCCCCTTGATTTTCAAAACCTGTAGCAATAACTGTTACAATTACTTCATCAGTTAAGTTATCATTTTGAATAGCACCAAAGATAATATTAACATCATTATTAGCAGCTGCTCTAACTGTTTCTACAGCATCTTCAATTTCAAATAAAGTTAAATTAGATCCACCAGTTACATTTACAATTGCATTAGTTGCTCCCTCAATAGTTGCCTCTAAAAGTGAATTAGCAACAGCTTGACGAGCTGCTTCAATTGCTCTATTTTCACCAGCATTACATCCAATACCTATAATAGCAGTTCCACTCTTTTGCATTACCGTCTTTACATCAGCAAAGTCCAAGTTAATAATACCTGTTACAGCAATTAAATCAGAAATAGATTGTACACCACGATGTAAAACATTATCTACTTCTTTAAATGCATCTTTAAATGAAGTATTACGGTCAATTATATCTCTTAACTTATCATTTGGAATAACAATTAAAGTATCGACATTTTTCTTCAATTCTTCTAGACCAAGTAAAGCATTTTCCATTCTTCTTTTTCCCTCAAAACGGAAAGGTTTTGTTACAATACCTACTGTTAAGGCACCTGATTCTTGAGCTATTTCGGCAATAACTGGAGCTGCTCCTGTACCAGTTCCACCACCCATACCACAAGCAACAAACACCATATCAGCACCTTTAATAGCTTCTTCAAGATCTACTTTTGATTCTATTGCTGCTGCTCTTCCAATTTCTGGATTAGCTCCTGCTCCAAGTCCCTCTGTAATAGTAGCTCCTATTTGAATTTTATTTTCACATTTAGAAGCATTTAAAACCTGAAGGTCGGTATTAACAACAATAAATTCAACACCCTTTACTCCTTCTTCAATCATTCGGTTTACAGCATTATTTCCGCCTCCACCAACGCCAATTACTTTAATCTTAGCTATCTGATCCATTTCTAAACCATTCATATTTGCACTCTCCTAACTATCAAAAAAGTATCCAAATAATTTTCCTAAAATGGAATTTTCATTTATACTTACCTTTTTATGAGTTCCACTTAATATTTCTAATTCATCTAAATTAAATGTAGAATATTCCTTATTCTTCAATTTTAATCGCCCATTATAATATTTTATGGTTCCTATTGTAGCACTAAACTTGTTATTCCTAGCACCTACAATATCTATTTTACCAAGAATATGGGGTTTAGTAAAGACTTTATCGATTAAATTATGAAAATCACTCATCTCACTAGTTCCACCTGTAATCATTATATATTCAATTTCTCTTTTTGTTAAGAGGTTTATTTGTTTTTTTGCAAGTTCTAGGATTTCTCTTAATCTACTTTCGATAATATCACTTAAATCTTTTTGGTTAATAATGACTTCTTCCCCTAACCGATCAGTTAAAGTACTTTTTTCTTCTATTCTTGCCATCTCGCTACAAGCAAGTCCAATATGTTCTTTTAACAAACGGGCATCTTTTTTAGTTATTTTATAGATATAAGCAATATCATTATCAATATTAGCTCCACCTAGTTCAATAACCTCAGATCTTGTTAATATTCCTTTATTAAAAATTGATACAGTAGTTGTTTCTTCACCAATATTGATAACTGCTCCTATTTTAGCATCAAAATCTTTACTACGAAAACAAGCATAATCAGCAAGAGATGTCGTAACAATATCTATTACCTTTATTCCAATTCTATCTAATATTTTTAAAAATTCATTAACATTACTTTTAGATGCTGTTACTAGTACTGCTTTTACAACCAATTTATGTCCTATCATATTTATAGGATTCTTAATTATTTCATTATCTACTTTAAAAGCAATAGGTAAAATAGATATAAGTTCTTCACTATCTCCTATTTTATTATAACTAGCCGCATGCATTGCTCTTATTAAATCTTGGTGGGTTACTACATGATCTTCATTCGTTATAGTTGATGCTCCCTCAGATATTTGTGTTTCAGTATCATATGCTGGAAGTGTTAAAACAACTTCATTTACAGGAATACCAAGCATTTCTTCAGCTTTATGAAATGTTTCTTTTAAAACTGGTATCAACTCTTCTTTATCATAAACAAGACCTTTTTTTATTCCTTTACTTGCTATTTCTGAAGTACATAAAATATTGAGTCTATTCTTTATAAATTCACCAACAATTAGTTTTATAGTATTTGTTCCAATATCTAAACTAGCTATAATTCTTCTCATAGCATCCTCCACCTATTTTTCTCTTTAATTATACTTTAAAATTCTGCTTTTTTCAAGATTTACACGAAAAAAGTTCCATTAAGGAACAATTTATTTTTTTAAAATACGTGATTTTGAATCTAAAGATAAATCACTCATCTTCTTTTTAGTTAAAATAATTACATGATCATTTTCTTTTAAAGGAAAATCTAGTCCCACTTCATTTCCATTTACAATTGCTTTTATTGCTTCTTTTCTAAGTTCAGAGTGAATCTTACTTGCTAAATCAGCAACTGTTGATGTCTCTGGTAAACAATATCTTTCTTTATTTTCAACATACACATATATCTTATCACCTAATAATTCCCGTACTGTTCTATCAATTAGTTCTAATGGTTTTTTATATAGTCGATAATTCTTATCTAATGCTTGAAAAAACTCATTATCTTTAATTAAGCTTTCTTGAATTTCTCGAACACTTTTATTAGGATAAATATCAAGTAATGCTGCAAAACCATAACGATTAACTAAAAACATATCTTTAGTAAAAATACGAATTTGAAAAGGTATACCCTTATGTCCTCTTAAAGATAAATGAAAAGCTTGATAACCATTATTTTTAGGTGTTACCACATAATCTTTAGTATATTGAGGAATAACTTGAAACTCATCTTGAATAGAGTTTACTACTTGATATATTTCTCCTCTTTCATCTACCATTATCTCATAAGAAATCAAATTAGGAAGCAAAGATATTTTTTTAGAATCAATAAGTCTTTGATAAATAGCAAAATTACTCATAACTCTTGCTCTTATTTGTGGGGTTAAATGAATAGATGCTAAAATATATTTTAATTTTTCTAAATTTCTTTCTATTTCCATAATATGCTTTATTTGATAATCTTTACTCATACCTGCTATTTCTCGGTAACTTCTATTATTCAAATATTTAAAGGAAATATCAGCTAGTTCACTTCTCGCAATACTTGCTCCTACATGCGTAGCTAGAGGCACGAATATTCTTAAACTTTCTGCACTCTTCTCTCTTCTTTTTGCTTCGTTTTTATATTCTAAAGTACGCATATTATGCATTCTATCAGCAAGTTTAATATATATTACTCGATAATCTTCTAAAATATATTTTAATAATAAATAATTATTATAATCTTCTTTTTCTTCTTTGCTTGAAAAATCTAAATCTTTCATCTTAGTAACTCCTAAGACAAGACTTGCAACATCATGATTAAAATGAGTTATCAAAAATTCCTCAGTTATTCCACAGTCTTCAATAGTATCATGTAATAAAGCTGCAGCAATACTACTAGCATTATGTAAATTAAGTTCATTTAAAAGAATATATGCTACATAAAGTGGATGATTGATATAAGGTTCTCCACTTTCTCTTTTCTGTCCTCTATGTAAATCTCTAGCCATTAGATAAGCTTTCTTAATCAAAAGAACTTCTCTTTCTGTAAAATATTTAGACGATTCTTTAATTAAAAGACTTGCCATATCAATATATTGTGGGTCTTTCATTTTACCTTTTAACATATCATTTAACATATATTCACCCCCCATTATAACATTAAAGCCGTTTTAGTACAGCTTATCATACCAAAAAGTATATTTTTTGTCAAATTTTAACGAATATTAAGGCGATAAGACAAATTACGCACCGTACATATTATAGTAATATGTTCAGCTTGACTAATTTCACTTGGTAATTCAATAATTGCTTTTTCACTATATGTATTTGGATTAGCTATTTTAGCTTGATATGTATTCTTTTTTCCATTTACTTCATATTCTATTTTAATAAAATCTTCAAATACAGTTCGATATGTTTTTTCACTATCCATATATGGAACATCTTTATCTAATACTAAATCATAACCTAAAACTAAAAGGGTTTTTCGATAATCTTTAGCACTAACCATTCCTGTTGAATCAATACAATTATCACTTGTAATACAATAAAGATACTTATATTGAAATAAACTAGTTATCTCATAAGACGTAATTGTAAGATTAGAATTTCCTAAATTAGTATTAACAAAATCCATTTCTTCTCCTAAAGATATATTGGTATTATTTATTTTTTCATCTACTTTTGTTGGTTCTAGACGCATTCTATTATTGATACTACCAATTCCCCCAGCACTAGCATCATAATGAGAAAAAACAGTAAGTTCAAAATCTTGATTGATTAAATATTTATCAATTTCATATACTAATATATAATCACTAGTTGTATTTCCTTTAATTAAAGTTCCATTATATGGAGTTCCATAATCACTAAAATAACTACCAACTGATAAATTAGGAAGAAAAAATTTGTTATTAACTGTTAATTCTAGATTGATATAATTAAAATTATGATCTTCACGATATCGATTAGATATTTCAAGTTGTAAAACCATATAATATTTATCATCATTTAATACTTTACCATCTTTACTTAGATTAGTTAAATATGTATCTTTTACTTGGAAATTTAAATATCCTAAAGCTATACTTTCAGTTTCCCTATATACTCTTTGATATACTTCTTTATTCATATAAATAAGTGTACCAATAACACCAATAATAATAACTCCTATCATAATAAACACAAACTTATTTTCTTTATAATAATATTTTAATTCTCTAAAAAATCTTCTAACATTTCTCTTAGCTTTATCAGAATCAATACCAATTAAAAATTCTACTTCTTCACTATCTTCACTATCAATTTCTAACTCAGCTAAATCACTTTTAAAATCAAATTGTCTAATATTAAAGCCAACACCTCTTATAGCTGTTAAAAAAACGAAGATATACTGAATATAATGTATAACTATACTTAAATCACGAATAATTCTCGCTGCTGCTGTACTAAGAGTATCATTTTCTATACTCTTAAAAATACTAAAACTTACCGTTATTAAAATAAATATAACTAAATAATAGACAATTCCTGTTGTATAAAACTTAGTTGGTTTTGATTTTCTTTGAAGTAATACTGTTAAAAAAATAAAAACAATCAAAATCAAAAGAACAGCAACATACATTAACACATTGATATAATTGCTAGCTAAAGATGATAATTGTTCAGACATTGAACCTAATGTATAATTATTCGCTGCATATTCCCTAAAAAATAACATAATCTCTCTTGTTTGAGAGGCTAAATAAATCATAGGAACTAGCAACACTAAATGAATCAATCTAAAATGTTTTATCATAAAAGCATATGGCTTTTTTATAATCATTTTTAAACACCTACCATTATCATTTTAACAAACAAACTCTCCTTTGTAAATCGATTTAAAAATTATTTGCACTTTTTTTAAAAAATTAACAAAAAACAGTTGACAAAATTCCATTTATCATTTAATATAACAATCACCAATTCACTTAACAAGGCGAATTGGTGCTAGTATCACACTAGTCAACCCCTTTTTATTCTTTTAAGAAGCTGTCTTCAGGGGGCAGCTTCGATTTTTTTTGCAATAAATAATAAAATGATTGTATATAAAAAGGTAAGAAATTCTTACCCTTATTAACCGAAACGGCCACCTCCGCCGCCTCCACCAAAGCCTCCACCTGATGAAAATCCACCACCGAATCCACCACCACTAGACCTTGAAGAATGAGTATTAGCATAATTAGCAGCTTGTCTATTATAAGCACTAGAAACAGCATCATTAAAACTAGAATAAATAAATGGTGAAATATGAATATAAGTAAATACTGGAACATATTCTGCATTCATATCAATTTCCTTAATATGTACATTCATACTAGCTTCTACTTTATCAGCTAAACCAAAAATCGTTGCATACACTAAATATCTTTCCCATAAAATAATTTCTGGTAATTCTTTTAACTTAAAAGACCCAAAATCATCTAAAAAATTACGAAATGCTTTCCATCTAGCAAAATGCTCACTACCTTTTTTAGTTTTCTTATAAATTACAAGTGTATATATGAAGAAAATAACACTTAAAAATATAGCAACATAGCTCATAATAAAATCTATCTGATTATGAATAATATACATGAGTAAAAAAATAGCAACAAATAAAACAAATAAACCAATTATTTTAGGAACACCACTATCTGTAAAAAAATTCTCGCTTTTTCCATGCTCTAAAACGTTTGCTTGCCATGCTGTATAACTTTTAATAAAACTAGTACACGTTTTTGTTCCACTAGCATACTTCTTTAAATCTTTTAAAGTAAATGTTTTTTGATTTTCTGTATTAACTTTATTTTTCCCTACTGTATCAAACAAAAAATCCACTAATAATTTCTCACTATCATTTAATTTATCTAAATGAATAAGCGTAAATTCATAATTCCTATTTTTTTCTAACTCTTTTACAGAAATATTCTTTTTATAAATCAAATTCATAATAGAAGCAGATAAAGCATTTGGTGTGATTTTACGATGCATTAAATAATCAATTACTTCTACATTATATTCATCAATAAACTCTCTATTATATTTAGAATAATAATTAGACTTTGGACTCTTACCATATTTAAAATAAATAAATACCCCTAAACCAAGTATACTTCCTATTAAAACAAAACTTAATACAATTGCTCTATTTCTCTTACTTATTAGTTCATCACGCAATAAATTAGCTTCTTCTGCTCTTTTCGTTTCAACCTCTAAAATACCATCTAAAGCAGTAACATTACTATGTTTTAAAACTCTCTTAGCATCTACTATAGATGTATCAAAAGTAAGCCTAATATCTACAGATTCTCCAGGTAAAACCTCACTAATTTTAGCTTCTACTGTTTTATCATCTAAATCTATTATTTCTCCATCCAAATTTCCATGAGCCCAAAAACGAAAGTAATTGCTTGTATCAGTCTTTGGTAAAGATACTCTTACTAAAACATTTTGTAAAGTATCTTCAAACCCATCAGGAACAAAAGTCCAATATAACTCAGCAACATCCCTATGAAGAACTAACACATCTTCTACTCTATACTCTAAATAAAAAGCTACTTTATCTTGATTTGTATAATCATATATTCTTACTCTATACCCTCCACTTAAAGTATTAACAGTAAACTTTTTTTCACTTCCATCTGTTCCATATGAAACCTTAATTGATTCCTCAAAATCATCATCTAAAAAAGTATCAAACGAAACATCATCTACTTTCTTAGTCTTTACTATAATATCTTTAATATCTCCAGCATTATATATTGCATTATTAGCAAAACTATCTGTAAGCTCCAAAGTATCATTAGTATAAAGTAAATCTCTTTCAAACCAATTAAAAGAACCATCAGCAACAATTATTTCCCGAACAATCATATCGCCATCTTCCAAAATCTGTGCATCAACTAAAAAGTCAGTAACTTCTACACTAGCAGCACTTACAAATAATGGCAAACAAAATAAACATAAACTCCAAATAACTTTCCTCATCATATAAATCCTTTCAAAAAAAGGTTTACCACATGGTAACCTTAAAATTGTACTTTAACATTTTCTTTTTCAGTTTCATTTG
>CANUCD010000048.1 GCA_947856335.1 uncultured Bacilli bacterium
TTTCTGTTATTTTAGGATATTCTTTTAAAAGACTTTCTTTAGAAATATTTTTATCTTTTAAAAAATTAAGAGCTGCTACTTCTACAGAGTCGCCATAATACTTGTTTTTCTTATCTAAAACAGCATTATTGCATAGAGCCATGATCTTAACAAAAATATTATCTTTACTAGCATTAAAATTACTTGGAGTTATTGTTTTATAATCGAAATATAGATTTATTACTTCCATTTGATTAGTAGTAATTGTACCAGTTTTATCAGAACAGATAATTTCTGTTGAGCCTAATGTTTCTATTGCTGCCATGTTTCTTACTACGGCTTTTTTCTTAGCCATAGCTGATACCCCAATAGATAAAGTTGCAGTAATCGCAATAGGAAGTGATTCTGGCACACTTGCTACAATCATAGAAATGGCAAGCATAATTAAAGAGAGAGCATTATATTCTTTTACAACACCAAAAAGAAGAACAAATGCAACTAAAATAATTGCTAAAATTGTTATAAAAGTACTTATTTTTTTTACCTTTACTTGCAAGGGGGTAATTGGTTCTTCGCTTTTATTTAGAGAAGATGCTATTAAACCCATTTGGGTATTCATTCCTGTATTAGTTATGATAGCAAGTATTTTACCTGTTACAATATTAGTACCGGCAAAGACCATGTTTTTAGCTTCATGTATACTTTTTATATTTTTTAGTACTTCATCAGTTTTTGATACATAATCACTTTCACCAGTTAAAATGGCTTCATCTGCTTTAGCAAATAAAGAATCGATTATTCTTGCATCTGCTGGTACTCTATCTCCTGCTTCAAGCGTAATAATATCTCCGACAACTAAATAGCGTGAGTCGATTTCTTCTTCTATCCCATCTCTTTTAACACTAACCTTGGTCGCTGTATATTCTTTTAATTTTTCTATAGCGTCTTCTGCTTTACTTTCTTGAAAATAACCCATTAAAATATTTACAAACGTACAACCAATTATTACAATAGGGTCTAGATAATCTCCATCACCAAATACTGCATAAAAAAACGACAATACTCCAACAACTAATAATAATATAATCATTAAGTTTTTAAACTGACTTAAAAATATACTTAGTTTTGTCTTCTTTTTTCCCTCTTCTAATATATTTAGTCCATCTTTTTTTAATCTTTTACGAGCTTCTATACTACTTAAGCCATTTATACTTGAATTTGTAGTTTCATATACTTCTTCTATTTTTTTATCAGTAAACATTCTATCACCAATACTAGTATAACACAAATATATGAAAAAAAAGAAGAAAATTAAATTTCCTCTTTTAAAAATTGAATGACATTCATTGCAGCAATAGTTCCATCACTTACAGAAGTAGTAAGTTGACGTATATTTTTACTTCTAACATCCCCTGCTACAAATATTCCTGGGACATTAGTTTTACAATTTTCAGTTGCTTTAATATAGTTATTTTCGTCTAAATCAATATTTGTAAATTCTTTTGTTTCTGGTATTTGACCTATTGCTAAGAATATACCATCTAATTCTAACGTTCTTTTTTTATCTTTTTCTTTTATAACTATACCAGTAATACTATCACTACCCAAATACTCAACAACTTCAGTTTCATATAATATTTCGACATTCTTTTTTTCTTGTAGTTCTTCAATAACTACTTTTTCGCCTTTTAAATAATTTTTTCTGACGATTAAATATACTTTTTGGGCAATATCACTTAAATATATTGCATCGATTAAAGCTTTAAAAGAACCTCCTACGACGGCTACAGTTTTATCTTTATAAAAAGCTCCATCACAAGTTGTACAAAAAGATATGCCATTACCAATAAAATCTTTTTCATTATCAAGATTTAGTGTATTATATTTAGTTCCAGTTGCAATAATAATGGTTTTAGTTAAATATTCCCCTTCATCTGTAATTACTTTTAAGGGATTTTTAGTAATTTCTTTTACTTCTTCGATTTCAATAACACCACCTAGAGCTTCTAATTGTTCAACCATTTGCTCGGCAAGAGCTGCTCCACTAATAGATACTATGCCTGGATAATTATCAACTCTTGAAGATGAAGTTATTTTACCACCAACTGTTTCTTTTTCAAAAATTTTGATTTTTTTGTTTTCTCGGAGCAAGTATATTGCTGCAGTTAAACCTGCTGGTCCTGCGCCGATAATTATTGCATCAAACATTATTTACTTCCTAAATATTTTTTTATTTCTGAAACATTTGGATATTTTTCTATTTTACCACTTTTTATTACGACTAAAGTAGGTGCTTGTTTTATGTTAAATTCTTTACTAAGTGATACTTCTTTTTCAGCATCTATCACATCATATTTTGTTTTATTTTTATCAAGAATTTGTTTAGCAACTTTACAGTTTGGACAATCTTTTCTTGTAAATAACATAATTTTATCTTTCATAAGACATTCTTTTTTTTCTAGATTATCTTTATTATCACAGCCATGAGTTAAATTAGAATGTTCTAAGTCATATACTTTACGATTTTTATATTCTTCTGCTTTACCATCATTCCAATTTTTAACTGGACGATAATATCCTGTGATTCTACTATAAACTTCTGTTTCTTTACCACAAATAGGACATTTAAATTCTTCGCCGTTAATATATCCATGAGTTGCACAGACAGAATATGTTGGAGATAATGTATAATATGGTAGTTTATAATTTTCGGCTATAGTACGAACAAGTTTAGCAGCAGATTCCCAATCTTTTAGACGTTCTCCTAGAAAAGCATGGAATACAGTTCCTGATGTATAAAGTGTTTGTAATTCATCTTGAATGTCTAAAGCTTTAAATATATCATCAGTAAAATCTACTGGTAAGTGAGAACTGTTGGTATAATATGGGGTATGATCTGCTTCACTAGCAGTAATAATATCAGGGTATAGCTCTTTATCATGTTTAGCAAAACGATAAGTTGTTGATTCAGCTGGGGTTGCCTCAAGATTATAAAGATCGCCATATTCTTCTTGATAATCACTTAATTTTTCACGCATAAAATTTAAAACATCACGAGCAAATTTTTGAGTTTCTTCATGAGTTAAATCTTTTCTTAACCATTTAGCATTAAGACCAACTTCATTCATACCTATTAAACCAATGGTAGAAAAATGATTATTAAATGTTCCTAAATATCTTTTAGTATATGGATATAAACCTTCTTCTAATAGCTTAGTTATAACATTTCTTTTAATCTTTAAACTTCTTGCTGATACATCCATTAGTTTTTCAAGTCTTGCATAAAAATCTTTTTCATCACTAGCTAAATAAGCGATTCGAGGTAAATTGATTGTAACAACACCAATTGAACCTGTTGATTCACCACTTCCAAAGAAGCCTCCTGATTTCTTTCTTAGTTCTCTTAAATCAAGACGAAGACGACAACACATAGAACGAACATCACTTGGTTCCATATCACTATTGATATAGTTTGAAAAATAAGGTGTTCCATATTTAGCAGTCATTTCAAATAATAATTTGTTGTTTTCTGTTTCGCTCCAATCAAAATTCTTGGTAATAGAATATGTTGGAATTGGATATTGGAAACCTCTACCATTAGCATCTCCCTCAATCATAACTTCAATGAAAGCTTTGTTAATCATATCCATCTCTTTTTGACAATCTTTATATTTGAAGTCTACTTCTTTACCACCAATAATACAGTTTAATTCAGCAAGGTCGTTTGGAACAACCCAATCAAGGGTAATATTGGTAAATGGTGCTTGAGTTCCCCATCTACTTGGAGTATTAACACCATAAATAAATGATTGAACACATTGTTTTACTTCGTGATAATCTAGGTTATCAATCTTAACAAATGGGGCAAGATAAGTATCAAAACTTGAGAATGCTTGTGCTCCAGCCCATTCATTTTGCATAATACCTAGGAAGTTTACCATTTGATTACATAAGGTAGATAAGTGTTTAGCTGGTGATGATGTGATTTTACCAGGAACTCCTCCTAAACCCTCTTGAATAAGTTGTTTTAAGCTCCAACCAGCACAATAACCTGTAAGCATTGATAAATCATGTAAATGAATTGCTCCACTTCTATGGGCATTAGCAATCTCTTCATCATATACTTCACTTAACCAGTAATTAGCTGTTATAGCTCCACTATTGCTAAGAATTAGTCCACCTACAGAATAAGTTACGGTAGAATTTTCTTTAACACGCCAATCTGTGACATTGATATAACTATTAACGACATCTTTATAATCTAGTACCGTTGATTTCATATTACGCATTTTTTCATGTAATTTACGATATAAGATATAAGATTTGGCTACATCAGCATAACCAGCTGCAATTAAAACAGCTTCGACACTATCTTGAATATCTTCAACAGCTATAATATTATCTTTTAGTTTTGGTTCAAAGTCTGCTGTGACTTTTAGGGCTAAAAAATCAATAACATTATCATCGTATTTTCTTTCTACTGAATCAAATGCTTTCTTTATAGCATCATCAATTTTCTTAATATCAAATGATACAATTTTTCCTTCTCTTTTTCTTACTTTATACATATGAATCCTCCTCCTAAAATTTACGATAAAGCCCGAATTTTGACATTGGGAAATTTATTATTTAACTCTTTTCCTAATAATAATAACTCTTCATGGGTAAAACCTTGTAACTGGTGATTTATAACATCACTACTATCTTCAAAATTTTGCAAATAATAACAATCGCCATCAACTAAATCACATAGTTTTTGTATATCTTCTAAAGTGTGTATATCTTTTATAATTGTTGTACGAAACTCGTGGGTAATATTACTTTTTTTAATAATTTGAATGCTTTTTTTAATGTTGTCTAAATTAGTATTTTTACCAATTGTAATAGCATACTTACTGTAAATGTTTTTAATATCCATCGCTATATAATCTACTAATTTTTTTTCTATTAAAGTTTGTAATAATTTAGGATTACTTCCGTTAGTATCTATTTTAACCTTTAAACCTAATTTTTTTATTCTTTTTATAAACAAGGGAATATCTTCATGAATTAAAGGTTCTCCTCCAGTAATTACTACTCCATCTAAAACATTTTTTCTTAATTCTAAATATGCGAATAATTCATCTTCATCATAGTTTTCTTCACCATTTAAGGGAATTAAACTAGAATTTTGACAAAAAGGGCATTTAAAATTACATCCTCTTGTAAATATTTCACAAGCTATATGACCAGGATAATCTAGAAGTGTAACTTTTTGAACTCCCGCTATTAACATATGAATCTCACTACCTTTATTTTTTCTTTATTTAATACATCTAATTCATCTTTGATAGCTTGCTTGCTTCTTTGATGCATAAGTAGATTAAAACTACATAAGTCTTGATATTTTTTCATATATTGATATTTTTTAGAACTACTCTTTAAATAGTCACTTATTATTTCATAATAATCTTTTTTTAAAATATCAATATTACCATACATTGTTTTATCTAACTGTAAGAAATGTTTTCTTATTTGTTTATCATTTTCTTCACTTAGGACAAAATTAAGTTTTAAATCATTGGTATATTTGTTTACTTTTTCATTCATAAAAGCAACAATTTTTAAGCCAAATGATAATATTTTGTCTATATCTGTACTATTTGTAAGGGCACTGCTACATTCCATTAGTCCTGAGAAGCTAATATTTAGAATACCATTACGCAAAACTTTACGAACCTTTTTATTACTTTCTAATTTTTTAGCATCATAAAGCATATTATCATTAAATATCGTACTATAATTTTCTTTATAAAGACTTGCTTGATATTCATATCTTTGAATTAAAGAGTTTTTGCTAAGTTCTAGTAATTCATCAAGTTCATTATAAAAAGCATCCATATTATTTTCGTGATATTTTAAACCTAATCTAGCAAGATTGATTGATGTTGTTGATAATTTGATTTTTCCTCTAGATGTTACATCATCACTAAATATATTTTCCTCAAGTAGTAGCATATTACTTAAAGAATCTATATCAGCGTTTTTATGATTATCTAGAAAAATGATAATAATATCTAGCTTCTTAGATAAATATTGTGTAATAAAAGGATTATTTGAAGTGTACTTATAAATTGTTGTAATATTATCATGAGAAAGTTCTTGAATTACTTTAAAGTAGATATTTGTAAAAGTATTATTTTGTCCACTTAAACTAATATTTACTTTATTATTTGCTAATTTATAAGTACTATTATTTATGAATTCTAGTAATTTATAAATATTTTCTTTTAATAAATATAATGTTTTTTCTTTAGTGAATGTAAGGACATCAGTAAAAATATCTTGACTCATAGAATTAAGTAAAATATCTTCATATGAATGCAAGCTTATATCAAATGTTTTTTCTATCATGATTTTTTCTTTCAATTTAGAAATATCAAGATATTCATATAATCCCATTACTTTAAAAAACATTTCTAAATTACTAATCAAACTTTTCTTAAAATAATCAAGACTGACTTTTTCATATAGTAAATCAAGATTCATAAGAGTTTGTTCACCATATTGTTCTTCTTTAAAATGTTTAACAATATCTATTAGTTTTTCAGTACAACTAGATATATCACTACTTATAATACTACTTAAATCAATTATAGCAGATGAAGTGGTTTTTAGAGCATAAGCATCAATATTTTCTAAATAAATCCTACCTTCTTCAAAAGCTCGGCTATATTTAGATTCTAATAAATAAGCTTTAGCAAATTCTTGAGAAACCGTTTTACCAAAATTGAACATCAAATCCATGGGTTTACTGTCTTGATAATTTTTAGCATTTAAACCAATCTTTTCAACAGCTTTTACAAATTTATGTTGTTCTTTAACTGAAAAGGCTTCTCTTGATGCTGCTCTTTGTAAACGATACTCATTAAATCTTTCAAAAACACGGATATATCCACATTTTTTAAGGGTATCTTCGATGATATCTTGAATATCTTCAACATTGATTGTCTTTCTGTTTTCATAAACATTTACAATATACTCGAGCACTAAATTGTAAACTTGGTTAATCTTTTTTTCATTGGCAGAATCATCTTCATCACTGTTACTGTCAAAAGCATGCTTAATAGCAACAGCGATTTTTACACTGTTAAAATTAACACGTTGTCCACTTCTTTTAACAACAATCAAATTTTCTAAAACTTCATTTACATT
Organism: uncultured Bacilli bacterium; assembly: GCA_947856335.1. Lineage (GTDB taxonomy): Bacteria > Bacillota_I > Bacilli_A > RF39 > UBA660 > Caccenecus. Next base: position 7,174 of record CANUCD010000048.1, read on the forward strand.
CATTTTCCTACCCTCATTGGTATTATATCATATGCGTTTATAATTGCAATGTTTTTTTTGCAAAAAAATAAAAAATTTTTTCGTTATTTTTTTTGAAATGCCATTTTTCCTTTAAAAAAAACATTTTCTTTAAAATTAGTTTGATGTAAAATATTGTCAAGTTAAAAATTAGAAAGATAATAATTAAATATTGAAAAAAAATAAATTTTTTTATATAATTTATTTGATGTCCTCGTAGCTCAGTAGGATAGAGCAATCGCCTCCTAAGCGATAGGTCGTTGGTTCGATTCCAATCGGGGACGCCATTTTGTTTTTAAAACTTGTAGATAGCTTTATTTACAAGTTTTTTTATAAAAAAAAGAAAGTGTTTAACTTTCTAATTGAATAAGTTTTTCTTCTTCTTG
>CANUCD010000049.1 GCA_947856335.1 uncultured Bacilli bacterium
GAAATAGACGAAGTAATTCGCCTATTCTTTATTTTTTAGAGATTTAAACATCTTGCGCCATAACTTACTAGATGAATAATTAAGAATTCCTACTTTATAAATACGTAGTCCATATTCATATAATAAGTAAGATGCTATAACAGTTAAGAGAGTTGATATGCCTAGTCCTACTAAACTTATTTCTCCTATTAAGTATAAAGGAGGTGCTATCATAACTGATAAAAGGGGAATATAAGCTAGTATTTCTATAAAGATTGAACCATCAAACATAACAGCCATTAAAGCCACATAATACCCTACCATCATAATAATCATAAGGGGTGTTTGCAGTTGTTGGAAATCCTCGATATTTGTTGTCATGCTGGCAAGTACTGAGGCAACAATCGCATAAGCAATAAAGCTTGCTATAAAAAGTATTATCAAAATAACACTTCCCCTAGCTAGTAAAGTAAATATTCCTGCATCACTAAGCATGGTAATTATTTGGCTAAACATACCACTTGAAGCAATAGTAGAAGCACTTGAGAGAATACTTCTTAAAAACATAGCTATTCCCATATAAATAAGTAGTAATATTCCTTGAATTAAAACATAGGATATGGCTGCAACTACTTTAGATAAAAAATGGGTTTTAGCAGGAACTGATGAGATAATAATCTCCATTCCCCTACTAGTTTTTTCATCGTTTATTTCAGCACCAAGCATTTGTACCATTGTTACAATTAGAATGAAGAACGGAACAATTAAAACAGTCGTTACAATAGAACCAACATTTTGCTTTGTTGTATTATCTTGAGCTTCTTCATTTAATATTTTCTCACTAATTTCTACTGGACTGGATAAGGAAGTGATTTCTTCTTGGGTTAGACCACTTGTTTTCAAAACAAGTTCACTTTTGACTACATTCATTGTATTTACAACCATTTCATATGTTGTTCTAGAAATAGTATCAAAAGAAATAATTTCACCCTCTAAGTAATTAGTATCAGATTTTTTTAATACTACTACTACTTCATCATCTATTTTATCTTCTTGCTTGATTATCGAATTATCTAAAATTATTTCATATTCTTCGCTTTCCATTTCCTTGGCTAAAGAATTAAAATATGTTTTAAAAGTATCATAACTTCCAACTTCATCTACAACAACTATTTTTTCTTTATCTTCAAAATCTCCACCAAATAAATTGATAAGATAATCCATATTTACTAAAAAAACTAATAATATTAGCAATAAAACATTTACAATTTTAAACCATTTGGTATCAATTTTCTTTTTCAAACTATATTTTACTAAATATTTAAACTTATTTTTCATAACTAACACCTACTAAATTTACAAATATTTCATTAAGAGATGCATCTTCTACTATAAACTTTGTAATATTATTCCCCTTTTTTACTATTTTAAAGACACTATCTATATACTCATCACTTTCAATCTTTACAATAATATCTAAAGATTCTTTATTTACTTCTATAACTCCATTACATTTAGATAAGCTCTCAATATCAACATCACCGTTAATACGTATTACTTTTTTGCGATAATTCTTTTTAATTTCTTTTAGGGAGCCACTTAAGACCGTTTTGCCCTTTAATAAAATAACTAGCTTTTCACAAAACATTTCGACATGTTCCATGCGATGGGAGGAAAAAATAATCATTTTCCCCTTTTCTTTAAATTCTCTTATGGCACTCATAAAAAGCTCGACATTGATAGGATCTAACCCAGTAAATGGTTCATCTAATACTAATAAATCAGGTTCATGAATAATAGCAGTGATAAATTGTATTTTTTGTTGATTTCCTTTGGATAATTCTTTTATTTTACGGTCTTTATATGAAGAAATATTAAAACGTTCTAACCAATAATCTAATTTTTTTAGAATATCAGGTTCTTTCATTCCTTTAAGAGTTGCATAATATATTACTTGATCTTTTACAGTAAGTTTAGTAAGCAAGCTTCTTTCTTCAGTTAAAAAGCCAATTTTTTCACTTACGTTATAACCTACACTCTTACCATCTAAGGTGATTTTTCCTTTTGTTGGTTCAAGTAGACTCATAATCATTCGAAAAGTTGTTGTTTTACCTGCTCCATTTACACCTAATAAGCCAAATATTTCACCGTGATGAACTTCAAAAGATAAATCATCAACAGCTAAAACATCTCCATAATATTTTGTTACATTTTCTACTTTTAACATATTCTTACCTCACTAACAATATTATTTTATCATAAAACTAAGTTTTTTTATCTTTAAATTTTATGCTTTTACATATTTATTTTTAATAAGTGATTAAATTCTTTGGGAACATTAGCAATAAATACATATTCTTTATTTTCAATAATAACTTTTAATTTATAGGCATGTAAGCATAATCTTTTTAGGGGATTTAAAGTGCTTTTATATTTTTTATCGCCAATAATTGGGTGTCCTAGAGAAGAAAAGGCAACTCTTATTTGATTTTTTTTGCCTGTTTTAATCCATACTCTAACAACAGTCATTTTCTTGGTTTTTTTAATAACTTCATATTCAGTTTGAGCATAGTGATCATTTTTATTATTGGTAACATATACCATGTTGGTTTTATCCTCATGTAAGTACTGTTTAATAATCCCTTGGTTTTTATCTAAATTACCTTCTAAAATAGCTATATATTCTCTTATTGTGTAATCATTCCAATTACTTTGTAGTTCTTTTTTGATTTTTTCTTTCTTGGCAAATAATAAAACTCCTGAAGTATCTTTATCTAGACGATGAACTATAAATATTTTGTTTGACTTATGTTTCTTTTTTACATATTCTCTAGCCATTTCATAAATTGTCGTAGCATTTGAATTATCACGAATGGTAAGCATATGAGACGGTTTATTTACAACTAATATATTTTCATCTTCATATAAAATATCTAATTTCTTCATAAATATCACAAAACAATTATAACATATTTAGAAAATTAAAAAAATAAATTACACTAAAAAATTCATGATTAAATGAATGAGTAACTTCCTTTCTTCGGGATTTGATTGGGCAATTAAAAGAGTTAGTGATGCAAGAGTATTGTTATCAATAATTGCTTTATTATCTTTGTATAATATATTATAAAACTGTAGAAAGTAGATGAATAATGTAGCAGCGATTCTTTTGTTACCATCAATAAAAACATGATCTTTAACACAAGAATATAAAAAATTAGCTGCTTTTTCCTCAATACTTAAATAGATGTCATTTCCATCAAATGTTTGATAAATATTATTTATTATACTTTCTAAACCATTATCTCTTTCTAGGGCAAATAAATCACTTGTTTCATTAAATTTTAAAGTTTTTATAATGTCTATACAGTTTTTATAGGTGATTTTGTCTTTACTTATATTACCTCTTGGTTTATCTAATGATTTATGGTCATAATCGTCTAATAAATGAAGAGATTTGGTATATTTTTGTAATACTTTAATTATATCACTTGCTTTAGAATTATCAAAAGCTTCTAAATTACGACTAGCAATATCAATAATTTGAACTGTTTTTTGTAAATGTTCTAGTCTTTTTTCATTTATTGAATATCCTTTTAGTAGGGCATCTTTCAAAATTTTATTTGCCCATTTTCTAAAAATGATACCATTTTTTGATTTAACACGATACCCTATAGATATAATCATATCTAGGTTATAAAAGGTAACTTCTTTAGTTTGAGTTTTATTTGCTATAGCACCATGTTTAGTGGTTGTTGCAAAATTTGCAACTACCAATTCATTTTTCAATTCTTCTTCTAAGGCATTTTTAATATGACGAGAAATTACTGATTTGTCCCTAGCAAATAATTTTGCCATTTGCTCTAGTGATAACCAGACAGTCTCATCTTTTACATTAACTTCTAACTTAACATCTTGATTTTCAAATATTATAATTTCATTATTCATCTTAAAACCTCCCCGTAAAATTATATATTTATACTTTCTACTACTATTTATTACTCATCACTTGCTATTTTCCTTTTTTAAATATTTTATTTTACGAAAAATTGACGCAAAAAAAATCTATTAGATTTACTAACAGATTTTTATACACAAGTATATCCACCATCAACTGGTAATATTGCACCTGTAACGTAGCTTGCCTCAGCACTTCCTAGGAATATAGCAGCTGCATTTAATTCTCCCTCATGACCATATCTGCCAAGAGGAACTGTCGATTTCATATATGCTGTAAATGAATCGGTTATTAGGGTTTCATGAGTAAGTTCCGTATCAAAATAACCAGGGCAAATAGCATTACATGTAATACCATATTTAGCAAGTTCAGCTGCTACGGCACGAGTAAAGTTTACTACTCCACCCTTACTTGTATGATAAGCAACTGTATCCATCGCCATATTTCCTACTAGACCATACATAGAAGCAATATTGATAATTCTTCCATAATTATTTTCTTTCATAATACCTGCAAAAGCTCTTGTGACATAAAATAAGCTTGTCATATCAGTTTTAATAGTAAAATCCCAATCTTCGTCTGTCATATCTAGAACACCAGCATTTTTAGCACTTCCGGCACAGTTTACTAAAACATCGACTTTTTTATATTTATCTTTAACTTCTTTTGCTGCAGCATTTACACTTTTTACATCTGTTACATCACATCGAATTGGTAAAGCTTCAGCTCCTAAGGCGCGTATTTCCTCTGCTACTGCTTCTAACTTTTCCATACGTCTTGCTGTAATTACAACAGTTGCTCCAGCACGAGCATATCCTAAAGCCATTTGTCTACCAAGTCCTGAAGAAGCTCCAGATACTACGACAATTCTTCCTTTATAATCAAACATTATATTCCTCCTATTTTGTAACATTTTTTAAAATAACGGTTTTAGTTCGAGACATCTCTTTTAAGGTGGTCATAATTCCTTCATTTCCAATTCCTGAATATTTCCATCCACCAAATGGTTGTTCAAATGATCTAAAGAATGAGGCACCATTGATAACAAAGCCACCACATTCCATAGCTTCACTAACTTTAATAGCTTTACTAATATCTTTGGTAATAATTGAACCAGATAGACCATATATCGAATTATTAGCTATCTTTATGGCATCTTCTATATTATCAAAACCAATTACAGGAATAACAGGGCCAAATATTTCCATATCTTTTGCTACTTCCATATCTGGAGTAACGTTATCTAAAATGGTTGGTTCATAAAAAGCACCATTACGTTTACCACCACAAACAAGGGTTGCACCTGCCTTAATCGTTTCACTTACTTGACGCTCTACTTCAATAGCTGCTTCTTCGCTTACTAGGCAACCAATATCGGTAGACATATCCTGTGGGTTTCCTTGCTTTAAAGAGTGAATCTTATCAGTCATTTTTTTAATAAATTCATCTTTAATAGAATTTTCAACTAAAAATCTTTTTGATGCACAGCAAACTTGACCAGTATTATAAAGTCTTCCCCAAACAGTTTCTTCAATTGCTAAATCTATATCGCCATCAGCACATATTATAAATGCATCATTTCCACCTAGTTCTAGAGAGCTATGAGCACAATGTTCAGCACAATTTTTAGCAGCATCAATTCCTGCAGCAGTAGAACCAGTAAGACTTACCATATCAACTTTTTTACTACTTGTAAGAGTTTTACCAACAACAGAGCCACTTCCGTGAACTACACTAATAATTCCTGCTGGAACTCCTGCCTCAACAAGTAATTCAACATATCTTGTTAGAGTAAGTGGATTGATACTAGCAGGTTTTAAGATAACAGCATTCCCCATCAATAATGCAGGTGGTACTTTATTGATAAAAATATCACTTGGGAAATTAAAAGGGATAATAGCTACTACTACACCTAAAGGTTGTTGAATCGTATATTGAATCGTATTTTCTTGACCTTTTTCTGTACCTCTATAAATAATATTTCCGTATTCATGTTTTACTTTTTCAACATATCCTGGAACACCAATTCCTATATTTGCTATTTCATTATAGGCTTCTTTAATTGGTTTACCTGTTTCTTTTGATAAAAGCATAGCTAGTTCATCTTTATTTTCTTCTACTAGTTCAGCAAATTTAGATAATATTTCACACCTTTCTACGACTGATTTTTTCTCCCAATCCTTTTGATGTTCATCAGCATAGTCGATTGCTCTTTCTACATCTTCTTTGGTTAAGCTTGGAACAGTATCAATTAGTTCATTGGTGGCAGGGTTATATACTTCAATAACCTTGTTATCGCTTGAATCACACCATTTATTTCCAATTAAACTTTTCATAAAACCTCCTATCTTCCTATTGCTGTATATGATAGTGATAAACCACCAACAGTATTTGATGAGTGATCTCCTCTACCATATTCTCCAAATGTAAATACCATTAAAAATTCTTTATCAGGAATGATTTTTTTCACTTCTGGATAAATCTTATCTTCAATATTTGCTAAAGCTAGTCCAAGTCTTCTTCCACCACAGTGAACTAAGAAATAACTTTGTATATCATCATTCATCAATTCATTTACTTTTAAAATGGTTTCTTCATTAGCTTTTAATATTCCTTCTGGAGTATTAGATAACTGTATTACAGCTGTATTTATAGCTAAATCAGCACCAATATTCATTGAATAATCATCATTACCAAACATTGGATGACGAACTGCTGTTACTTTACCAATTGGGTCTTTTACACCAAGAGGAGCACAAATTGTTTCAGTAAGTAAGTTATTTCCTTTTAAAGATTCTACGTCTTTATTAGTCCATTCAGCATATTTTTTTAAGGCTGGCTCATGGTCTATTTCAACAAGTGTTCTAGAACCACTTACTTTAGTAATAATACCAGCATTTTTAGTTTCATGATAAGCTCCTGTATACAAATTGGCTATTTTACTGTTCGTATAGAAAATGGCAATTACACAGCCATCAGAATATATTTCGCCATCATTTAATATACTCCATTTACCTTCTACAGTATTATCAGCAGCAGAACCACCAAATACAGGAACATCTCCTATAATATCTTGAATACCTTTTAAATATTCTTCTTCATTAGCAGGACTTGCACTCATAAAGAAAAAGTCAGGTTCTAAGTCACTTCCTACTACTTTACTTACAGCTTCTTTAGCTATACGTCTTCCTATTTCGCGAGGTTCCTCATCTGTCTTTTTAGATCCAGCAGTAACTACTTCTACATCACCACCAAAAAGCATCATTCCAGAATAACCTGTTTCTTTATTTAAATAACCATCATGAGTACATAATGCTGCAGATGAGGTACAACCAACAATAGGAACGTCACCGAGTACGCTTTTTGCTCCTTCCATAAGTTTTGCTTGGTCTTGAA
>CANUCD010000050.1 GCA_947856335.1 uncultured Bacilli bacterium
GGTACACCTTTTTTGGCTGCTAAATAAATTTCTTTAGCAAATGTTGAATATGTTTTAGCTTTAATAGCACCTGTTTTTTGAATACTAGCTTTTCTTACTTCATAAGCACGTCCCATATTATCCCTCCAAACGCTAAATAATTATAACACTTTATTATTAGTTTTGTCTATCTTTAAAAGAAAACTCTTAATTTTTTTAGATATTCATTTATAAAATGATTTTTATTATTTTTAAGTTTTTTTAATTTCCTAATAGTTTTAGACATATTATAAATATCATAATAATTTATTTCTTCTTTTTTCATAATATATTCTACAGCTTTTATAGTAGCAATTTTTGTATTTGTTGTTTTAAAAAAATTTTTAATTCTTCTTAATTCTCTTTCGGGAACTTTTTTATTTAAACGTTCATAGTATTTATCAGTTTTTCTTTTAAAAACATATTCGTCGCCATCTAAATTTTTTAATACTTTTAAAGTATCATAGTATCCCATTTGAATATTTTCCCAAATTCTTTTTTTATTTAAGTCTAATACTCCTCCTAAATTTCTTTTGGGTTCAATTACAGTAACATTGGCAAATTCATCATACTTTCTTCTTATTCCAACTCCATGAATTTTAATTAAATAAACTTTATCATATCCTTTTTCTAATAACATATTTACAGGACCAATATCATAGAAACCACCATCTAAATAATAATTATCATCAATTAGCTTTTCCATTTTAAATATTGGTAAACAAGAGCTTGCAAGTAAATAATCTTTGATTTTATCTTTTGGCATATCTTTTTTAAATAAATAGATTGGCTTAAAATCTTTTAATCTTACTGTTACAAGTCCAAAATCAATATCACTATTTATTAGAGCATCTACATCTATTTCTTCATCAATTAGGTTTTTTAAGCCGTCTAATTGTATTCCTTTGTTGGTAATAATATGAAGAAAATTGATAAAACCAGACTTAAATAATTGAAGACTTAAATTTTTTTTATTTAGAGCTTCTACATATTCTTCAGTAAAACCAAATATTTTCCCCATATCATGATTTCGCCAAATATTTGGAAGCTCTAAACCTTTATTTTCAGCGATAATTGCTCCATTTAAAGCACCTATGCTTGTTCCACATACACCATCTATTTTAATATGACACTCTAAAAAAGCAATATATGCTCCAGCTTGATATGAACCTCTTGTTCCCCCACCTTCAAGTGCTAATCCTGTCATTTTTCTTCCTTTTTAAAAGGCTTTTTTAGAGTGTTTGTCAGTTTTCCTCTATTTTTTCTATTTAAATAAAGTATAATTGGTTTAGCTAATAACTTAGCTATTTTTCTTCCTCTTACTTGTCTTTTTAGACGCATATAATATGATGATAGAGAATCACTTCTAAATTCTACTATTTTTTCTAATTCTTGATTATCTTGGTATGTGTGTGTATAAAAGTTTTTATCAACAAAAAGAACGTTTAATAAATATTTTGTACTTAAACCATATATTTTTAAAATATTTATTAAAATATTACGGTAAGTATCAGTAGTCATTTCTCCACCTGTTGCATTCCATATTTTTTTATTTAGTTTTTTAGTATGATTTAAACTAGAGGCAAATAAATATCCAGCATCATTATCTGTTATAGCTTCTACCATATTATTTAATTTAACATTGTACATGAATGCTCCTGACTTAGGATTAGTTAGGACAAGAGGCAGACGGAAAATAATATAATTTTCTACTTTACGTTCAATTAGTTTTTCTACTTTTAATTTAGTTAAACTGTAATAATCTAGGAAAGTTAAATTAGATTTTGTTTTAACTGTTGCTTCTTGTTGATTTCCGTAAATTGTTGTAGATGAAGCATAAATTAAAGTAGCTTTAGGATTATACATATTTAATGATTTTATTAGTGTTTCTGTACCTTTATAATCAATTTCTTCACAAATATTTTTCTTAATATCTGCTAGAGGAGGCATAATACCTGCTAAATGAATTATATAATCATGGTCTTTTACTAAAGCATCCATTAAAACTGTATCATTCATATCTCCATAAATGAGATTTATTCGCCGACGATACTTTCTAAGTCTTTTTTGACTTGTTTTGTTTCTTAAATCTAGGGCTGTTATTTCATATTTACCTTCACTTAATAAATATTTAATAACTTGAATACCTATTGCTCCTCCAGCGCCTGTTACTAAAACTTTTTTCAAAATATCACTTCCTTATAAAATAATTGAGATAATCACAATTACTAAACCAATTATGATTCCCCATAAACATTCTTTCTTCCCTTTATTTTGCCATAATTCAGGTAATAGCTCTAATAAAGAAATATAAATTAACATACCCATTGTAATTAAACTAACAACTGCTATAACTAGTGGGGAAATACTTCCGATTAAAAAGAAGATAAGTCCTCCTATAAAACTTGATAAAGCAAGAATTAAAATGGAACTTTTATTTTTTTTCATATCTATAGAGCTAAATATAGTTGTTCCAAGAGGTATGTTGTGTAGAGCAACAGAAATACATATCATAATTCCTGCAGCAATATCATTAAAAGCCATTCCTGCTATAGCAAATCCTTCTAAAAAATTATGAAGTACTAAACTTATTAAAGTAAGAGTTCCAATGTGATGTTGATGAGAAATGTGCTCTTTTTTATTTTTTTCAAAATCATAGTGTTCATGATGATGATCTGGTATAAATGAATCTAATATTTTTAATAAAAATATTCCTGCTCCTACTCCTATTATAACTAAAATTATTTGATATTTTAATTCATAATTTTCTACTAACTCACTTATTTCAGGAATTAAGTCCCCTATTAAAAGATTTATTATAACAACAAAAGCAAGAGCAATACTAAATGCATATACTTTTTCTTTTTGTTTTATCTTTATAGAAATAAGACCTCCTATTAAGAAAAACAAACCTGTTATAAATGTTAAAATAAGTCCATAATACTGCTCCATATATAACACCCATTTATAATTATACATTTAATTTTGATTTTTCGCAAATAAAATACAAAAAAACTATGTTTATTTGCATAAACATAGCTTTATTTACATCTATTACCATTTAAAATTATTGTTAATTGTATCTTTTATATTGTAAGACTCATCTACAATACCAGAAAAAACAGTACCACCAATAATTAGAATAACAACTACTGCCATTACTAACCAAAGAGCAATTAAACCAGTAATTCCGTAACTTCTTCTATCATCTTTCATTTTTACTAAAGAATTAAATCCTAAGATGAAGTTAAAGAAACAATAGATACTAATGATTAGAGATGCGATTGTTCCTAATACTGTTAATAAAGAAACATCAAGAAGTAAAATAATAGCCATTCCTAAATAAGCAAATACTTGAGGTGCATTACTTGTGATGTATAATTTGAAGGCTTTTTTAAAAGTAAAATTATTATTTTTAGCAATTTTTCCTACTATTAAAGCTGCTACTACTGGTAAAATTGCCATAATTCCATAAATTAAAATACCGTAAATAAATATCTTAAAGTATGGTAAACCTACTTCTATATCAGTTGATGCAAATAATTGGTTGTTTGCTGCTTCTATTATTTCACTTGTTGTACTTGATAAGAGAGCCATTAGATATAAAGCAAAGGAAATTGCTAAAACAATGATTAAAATAATACTCTTATCACTTTTAGGGCTTTCTATTTCTTTTTCAATCGTACTTGCTGGTTTTTTGAACATATTAAGTATAGTATGCCAAATATCTTTGCAAGTATTTATAATTGCATCTCCATTTATAGAACTTGCCGCTACTGGTTGTTGTTCTACTTTTTGACAATCACAAACTTCTCCTTCTTTTAATTCCTTTCCACACTCTGTGCAAAATCTTTTTTCTACTTTTACTTCTTCTACTTCTGTTTTCTTTGGTGTTGTTTTTCTTGTTGTTGTCTTTTTTTCTTCAGCCATTTTTACTCACACTCCTTCTTTTTTATTTATATAAATATGGCTCAACTAAATAAATATAGAAACTTGCCCAATCATCAGGCTCGCTTTTAGTTACAAATTCTATTTTTAAATCATCTACATCAGTTACATCTAAATTGATATCAGGTTTTAATTCGTTTGTTTTAGTAATTTCTCCAGAGCGATATAATTCTTTATCGTCGCCATAAATAACTATTTCTCCTTTGAAATCAGCATCCCAATTTGGACCTCTTACAATATTTGTTTTTAATGTTTTGTATTCATTATCTAAACGGAATGTTATTGCCTTAGTCTCTCCATCAAAACGGAAACTAACATAACTATCATAAGTTTCTTCATCAATCGTAATATTATAAGAAGAATAATTTGTTCCTGATTCGTAAGATACTACATATTCACTTGTTAGTTTACTTGGTAGTTTATCTTCATAGCTTTCTTTTAGTTCTAAGAGTTCATTATATTCATCACTATTATAATCAAATGCATCCATAGAATTATCAATCATATCCATAATTTCATTTGCTTTAAAATTAGTGTTTAACTCTTCAGCATAAGTTTTGGTGTATTCTATTATTTTATCTTTAGCTGTTTCGACTAAAGATTTATAATCTGCACTTGTACTTAAATCAATACCATTTACATAATCATTTTCTTCTAAATAATTTAATTGTTTGATATAGGCATTTAACATATCTTCGTTTGTAGCATTTTCTCCTAAATTAGTCATCTTATTTGCTTCGGTTTTTAGATTTTCTAATTCATCTTTTAAATAATCATTTACAAAGTCACTTGCATCTTTATAGTAAGAATCTTCTTCTATAACTCTGCTATAATAACTGTATTTAGAAGAATCTGAGCTAGCATCTTTACCTTTTAAATAATTTTCTTTAGAATTATATAAATCATATAGTTCTTCATAGTAAGCATAATAATCTTCATAAGTTAAAACATATTCTAAACCATTAAAGTAATTATATATTTCACTTAAAACTCCATAAGTTTTTTTGAATGTTTTTTCTAATTCTTCTTCATCTTTATATGAAGTATTAAAGTTTTTTACCCAGTTATTTATTGTTTTATCTATTTGTTTAGATATACTCTCAAGTTTTTGCTCATCTTTCTTATTAGCTCTTAGAATATCGCCTATTTTTACTAATTCTTCATTTCCATAATCTTCTTTATAATTTTCATAATAACTTGTTAAATAATTTTCTACCTTTTTTACGGGATTATTTAGTAAAATAGCAAGAGCAATTATAGCAGCTAGGACAATTACAATACCTGATATAATTCCTATTTTAGCTTTTTTAGATAATCCTTTTAGTTTTTCGATTTTATCATTTTTTGGTTTTGGCTTTTTATCCCCTTTTTGTTTTTCCTCTGAAAATTCTAGTTTATTTCCACACTTTTCGCAAAATTTTGCATTTTCTTTGTTTTTAGTACCACATTTAGCACAAAACATACTTTTCACTCCTTACATTTTCTTTAACTAAAAATATTTTACAATATTTTTTGCATAAAATAAATACTTTTTTGGTAATTTTTATTTTTTATTTAAAATTTTATCTATAATATCACAATTATTTTTTATTTGAGTATTTGTGGGAGCTAATTTTAAAGCTTTTTGCATATAATTAAGACTTTCTGGATAACGTTTTAATTCGAAACATACAAGTCCCATCAATTCATCTATATATTCATTCCAAGCGAAAGCTTCATTTATATAAATAGGTGCTTTTTCTTTAATTAAATAGGCATCTTGTAATAATTCGTATGCTTGCTCATATTTTTTTTGATCGAAAAATAACTTAGCTAATTCAACATAACTTTCTCTTAAATATGGAGCTTCTTTAATGGCTTTTTGATACCACATTTCTGCTTCATTTAGTCGGTTTAGTCCTAAGTAACATCTAGCAATAAAACGCATAGAAGCACATCTTTCAGCGTCCCATTTAGATGTTGGTAAATTTAGGTGTTTTATTAAAGTGTCAATACTCTCGTTGTATTTACCATAATACATATACTCTCTTCCTAAATAATGCATATTTCTATCATCTGTCGGGTCTTCTTCAACACTCATTTCTAAAAGTGGTAAATAATTACTGCGTGATTTACTAGAATCGGGATAATGATTTAAAATGATTTGTTCACATATTACTTCTTCTTCTTTTTCCTCAGGAACTAATATTTCATGAACTGGATGATACCAATGATATCCTTTTCTTTTATGGATTTGATTAAGTAAAAAGGTTGTCGCTGGTTTGCCATATTCATCAAAACTCCAATTATAAGTATATTTTAGTCTCGTTGTATTTTCTTGCCAAGCATTTTCTAGTTTTTCTCTCCAACCCCTTTCTAAAACTTCATCTAAATCTGTACAAACACATATGTCGGTATCTATTGGTACTAATTCTAATGATTTATTTCTAGCAACATCAAATCGCCATGGTTTTATTTCTTTGGTTGTTACTTTTACTCCTAAATCTTTTAAAAGTTTTACAGAATTATCCGTAGAACCTGTATCTAAAACAATTATTTCATCTGCCTCACGCATAGATTCTACCCATCTTTTGACAAATTTTTCTTCATTTTTACATATTGCATAAACACAAACTTTATATTTATTCATTTACTCACCCATTAAAATATATGCGCGCTTTTAAAAACTTTTAATAATTTTTATTTTGACATCTTTATTTTCTGTTTTGATACATATAATATAGAAGAAAGGAGTAAAACATGAATAATAATTTGGAACGGGCACAAGCTTATATTGATTGTTATAATAAAAATCATCCTAATACTGGTGGGTGTTGCTGCTATGGACCGACGGGACCTACTGGACCTACCGGACCTGCAGCTGCAACCATAACAGTAAGTACCACTACTACGTCTGATGCTGGAACTCCTGCAAGCGTATTTAATGCTGGAACTTCATCTAATGCGATATTAGAATTTACTATACCAAGAGGAGCTACTGGACCTACTGGTCCTACGGGAGCAACTGGTCCAGCTGGTAGTGCAGGGCTTCTTGGACCTACGGGACCACAAGGCGCAACAGGGCCAACAGGACCGACTGGTGCTACAGGCGCAACTGGACCACAAGGCATTGGAGTAACTGGGCCTACTGGGCCTACGGGACCTGCAGGTACTCTTGGTAATATTACTTTAACAATTGGAAATGTAACAACTGGGGCACCTGGTTCTACTGCTGCGGCATCTATTACTGGAACTTCACCAGATTTTTTCCTTAATTTAACTATCCCACAAGGAATTACAGGACCAAC
>CANUCD010000051.1 GCA_947856335.1 uncultured Bacilli bacterium
GTCATGTCCTCCTCCTAAGCCAGTGCCTCTTTGACGACCTACGGCATCAATTTCATCAATAAATATTAGACATGGAGCACTTCTTTTAGCATCCTTAAACATCTCTCTTACACGGCTTGCTCCAACACCAACGAATAATTCGACGAAATCAGAACCACTGATATAAAAGAATGGTACATTTGCCTCTCCTGCTACGGCACGAGCTAGTAAAGTCTTACCTGTTCCTGGAGGACCTACAAGTAGTACTCCTTTAGGAATTCTTGCTCCTAAACGTTGGAATTTCTTGGGATTTTTTAGGAAATCAATAAGTTCTTTTACTTCTTCTTTTTCTTCTTTTAGACCAGCAACATCTGAGAATTTAGCTTGATGTTTATCATCACTAAGTTTTGCTCTACTCTTACCAAAGTCCATAGAACCTTTATTAGAACTAGCTAGTTTTGAGAATAATACATAAGAGATAATGATTAACAAAACTAATGGTAGTACATTTACAATGATATATAAAACAGGACTAGAACCTGGGTCTGATTCTGTTTTGTATTCTTCTATCTCATTTTCTTCTGTTAAAGTTAAAATATTATCTACTTCTGCTTCTACTACTCTAGCTTCAAAAGATTCATTTTCTTTATAACCATCTAATTTACCAGTAATATAATATACTGATTCACTGCTTTTAGGCATTATAGTTATTTCTGTTACTTCTTTTTGTTCTAAAGCTGTTAGTAATTCTCCTGTTGTAAGTTCATTTACTTTCTTTCCACCCATATTTAATATAAATAAAGTTGCTATTATAATGATAAATAATATGAAATATGGAAAGAAACTTTTTACAGCATTATTTTTCTTTACATCTTTAATATTCATTTTTATTCCTCCTCGTATGAAAGTATTATATCATATATTCCATTACTTTCTACATCAAATTTTGATTTTTTTATTCCTGGTAACCAAAGAATCGTATTTTTACTATCTGTTACAATGGGAAGTTGATCTCTTATATCGACTGGAACTTTTTCATCTATTAAGATATCTTTTATTTTCTTAGTTCCACCTAAATTCTTTACTTTTATTTTATCACCATTTTTTCTTGTTCTAATTACAAGGGGTAAAGTAATATCCCTACTATTTATTCTTAAGATATTATTTGATTTTTTGGTACTGTTTTTAATTATTTTAATAACTTTATGATTAGGTAATATAACTTTATCTTTTAATATATATTCATATGATTTATCTTTATTATTTTTTTCAATTTTATAGTAATTATAACTTTTTTTTGCTTGATAACATCCAGGTAAATCAATACAAATATTGCTTTTATTTTGTTTTAACATATTGATAATAAGGTTAGTATGACGATTATCAATTAAAAATAAATCATCAATATATATACTAGTTAGAGTATATTCTATAATTTTCTTGACTAAGAAATTATCTAATGCAAATAACTTGTTAATTTTAATTCCTTTTTCATCACTTATTTCTTTTAATTTTTCTTTTACAACTTTGTTAATAAAGTTTGTTGCGTCATCTAATTCTAGACTAAATTGATAAAACTTTTGATGAACATTTTGGTTTTCTTTTTTTAAAAGAGGTAATATGTTTAATCTAAAACGATTACGAGTTAACTTTTCATCAAAATTACTTTTATCTATATAATATTTTAAGTGATGTTCATCCATATAGTCTTTTATATCTTTTTTGGTTTCAGTAATTAGAGGTCTTATAATTGTGTAATTAGACATTGCTACTTCTTTTTTAAACCCACTATAGCCTTTTAAGCTACTTCCTCTTACTAAACGCATTAGGATAGTTTCTGTTAAATCATCACCGTGATGAGCAGTCATTAAGTATTTTGCATGGTATTTTAGGGCTAACTTATCGAAAAAGGCATATCTTTTTAGACGAGCATCATTTTCTAAATTGTCTTTATTATATTCCGTTATTTCCATATATTCATATATCAAATGTTCTTTTTTACTTACTTGTTCGACAAAGGATGCTTCTATTTTACTTTCTTTTCTTAAATTATGATTGACATGAGCAACTATAATCTTTAAATTTAACTCATCTTTTAACTCACACAATAAAGAGAGAAGACACATAGAATCTGGTCCCCCACTGGTTGCTACTATTAAACAATCATTTTGATTACATATTTTTTTTAAATATAATAAGACATTTTTCATATTTTCTCCATGCCTTATTATTTTATCGCACATTTAATTTAGTTGCAAGTTATTTTTCATCTAAGGGGTTTTTGTGGGATAAAATAGCTTTTATATTCGTTACAATAGCGTGGATACTAAACTTTTTAATTTCATTTGGTTCTTTTTCTTCTCTTTGCATTACAAAATCTAGAAAGTGTAAATCACTTATTTTATCTAGAGCATTATGGCTTTTTAAATATAGAAAATATTTTTCTAATATTTCACTTAGAGTGCTATTATAAGTACTTACAATATTATCGTCTTTAGCTATACCTATTCCGTAAATTGTGGCAATAAAAGGATTTGGTTTTTCTAGTAAATCATCTAATATAAAGTTAGCATTACAGTACTGGATAAAAGGATAAACATCACTTTCATGATAAAAACGAATAACGATACCTTCATTTGTTGCTTTTAAGTGAAATTTTACCACTGATTCTATACTGTTGCGTATTAAATATGAAAAAATAGTTTTAAGAGCACTAATCATGTATTCGTATTTAACTGGGAAATATACTTTACATGCTTCTTTAAAGTTAGCTCTTTTTTCTGTATATAAACCTAAATAATAAGTTGTATTTTCGTTTTCTTTAGTTTTTCTTGCGATATGACGGACAAGTGAATTGTCTAAATTATCTAAAAATTTCTCATAAAAAGCTTTAATATCACTTGCTAGAGAACTATCTTTTTTAACACCAACATACTTTAAAATATAATAAAAGTCATCTTGAGTAAAATTAGTATCTTTTATTTTAATATCACTTGCTACTTGTTTTAAAAAATCATTCATTTTCATATTTTATCATTTCCTTTCTAAAATGATGCAATCTTCTTGTTCATTTTTTTTCATAAACCCATTTTTTTCATAAAACTTAATTGCTTTTATATTTTCTTTTTTTACTTTTATTTTATTTATCTTTGCTTTTTTTAATATTTTGCTTCCTATTCCTTTATTTCGATATTTTTTTATAATATATATGGTATCTAGTTCATTATCTAGTATTAGAAAAGAGCCTATTTTTTTGAAGAAATAATAAATTATTATAAATTTATCAAAATTATTTTTTATAAATTCATTTACATAAGCGATTGCTTTTAATTTTTCTTCGTTTGTTTTTAGATAAGGACTAATTGTTTTTAACTTATGCTCAATTAACAATGGTAAGTCTTTCTTTTGAGCTTTTTTATATATTATCATATATCTCCTCTATTATCTCAATTATATATTATTTTTTAGTTTTTGTCGAGAAAAAACATTCCTGTTACAGAATGTTTATTGATACATATCAGTTCTAGAATAGAAACGATAGCCAACAGAGTTTTTAAATCCTGGAGGGGCTATTACTTGTGATTGTGGTGGTTCGTTAGAATACCAGCCTTCTGCGACGCCAAAGTGAAGATGTGCACCAGTTGTACAAGCATCATATCCTCCTCTAGATGTTGAAGTTGAACCTCCACCAACTGTTCCTATTACGGTTTCTTGAGTTACTACATCACCTACATTTACATTTATGCTAAGCAAATGATAGTAGTATGTTGTATAATATTTTCCATCAATATAAACTTGAATATATACTTTATTTCCACCACAGCTTGTACGTCTGGCAATACCACTTACAATGCCTGCGGCTGCAGCATATACTGGAGTTCCCTCGGCATTTCCACCAATATCAATAGCAGCATGGAATTTATATTTTTGACCAGTTACTGGATGAGTACGATATCCTTGGGCAGATGTTACTACTCCGTAATTTAACGGTTTTAACCATCCACCATTTATTGGCACACTACTACAACTTGATAATAAAACGTCATCACTTGTGCTTCCAACCGTAGCTTGGCAAGTTTTCTTGGCAGCATCATAACGATCTTTAGCATTTTTTACTTGCGTTTCTAAGTCTAGAGAAAACTCTGAGTATTCATCAATATTTTCATATTGTTTAGCAATTGTTGCTTCATATGAATCTATTTCTTTTATTAAGTTTTGCTTCTTTTCTTCTAGTTCGACTTTTAATTCTTCATTTTTCTTTATTTCTTCTTCAAGATTTTTAGTAGTATCTTGAATGTATGCAGTTACTTGATTTACAGCTTCTACACGCATGATTAGTTCGGTCATGCTTGATGCACCACTTACATATTCAACATAAGCGTTTTGTCCTTGCATTTGCTGCATATATAAAAGAACTTTTTTAGTTTCTTCTTCTAGGGAAGCTATTTTCTCGTTTGATTCAATAATAGCTAATTCAGCAGCATCATATTCATCTTCAGCAATAGTTATTTCTTCTTCTGCTTCTTTAATGGCTGCTTGTTTTCTTGCTATTTCAGCTTTTGCTTCTTCTGTTTTTTGGTCATATGAATTCTTCTCGCTTAAAAGTGATTCATATTCTCGTCTTAAGTCTCCTAGAGTTTGGGCTACAGCAGCTTCAGCTATATCAGGAGTTATAAAATAAGAGAATGTAACAGCTAAAATTAAGCTTATTCTTAGTACAACACTTAAACTTCTTTTTATCATATTTTTAAATACTTCCTTACTGCTCTAGCTGAACCAAACATACCTACTACTGAACCAATTAGTAACAATATAAGTGATGTATATAAAACAAATGGCATTGGACTTACTAAATCTATGATACTAAATGATGAAGAACTTGTAATTTCTTCGTACATAATTAGATAACCATAAATCATTACTATGATTGGGACAATAGAACCTAAGATTCCTAATAAGAATCCTTCAAAAACAAATGGTAGTTTAATAGATGTATTGCTACTTCCAACTAGACGCATAATTTCTATTTCACTTCTTCTTGAGAAAATAGTTAATTTAATTGTATTGCTAATTAAGAAAGCTGTTACCACAATTAGGGCGATAACCATAATAACTGTGACAGTTTTAATAATATCAAATACAGAGATTATATCTTCAACCATTCCCTCGCCATAATTAGCACTTTCAATATTAGCAAAATCTCTTATTTCCAGAGCTGTTGGTCTTAGGTCATCAACATTTTTAACTGTAACAATAAATGAATCTAATAAAGGGTTTTCCTCTAAATAATCAAGGGTTGTATTAAGTGTTTCGGAATAACTTTGCATCTCAAGACGCCATTCTTCTTTACTTTTAGCATCAACACTTGCAACTGTACTTAGTTTTTTTATGTCTCTTTCTATTTCTTTTAGTCTTTCATCTGTTGTATCTTTATCAGCATAAACAACAATTGTTAGCTCTTCTTCCATATCTTTAGTGATATGATTGACATTTACAGTTACAATAATAGCAATAGCTACTAATACTAAAGTAATTGTTGTACATAAAATACTTGCTATACTAAGACTAAAATTTCTGAATACACTTTTAAAGGAATCTCTGATGCTTCTTCCTATTATTCTAAATGCTTTCACTTGCTTTGTACCTTCCTTTCTCATGGTCTTCAGATAAGACGCCACTATCGAGGACAATTACTCTTTTTTTCATGCGATTAACAATTTCTTTATCATGAGTTGCCATAATAATTGTTGTGCCAAGTTCTTTGTTAATTGTATCTAAAACTTCCATAATACCTTTAGATGTTTTAGGGTCAAGATTACCTGTTGGCTCATCACAAATAAGTAATTTAGGATTATTTACAATTGCTCTTGCAATACATACTCTTTGTTGTTCTCCACCTGATAGTTCATTTGGAAAACTTCTTAGTTTATCTTTTAAGCCAACATGATCTAAGGCTTTAATTACTTTAGGTCTTATTTCGCTACCTTTCATACCTAGGCATTCTAGGGCAAAAGCAACATTTTCATATACCGTTAATTTAGGTAATAGTTTAAAGTCTTGGAAAACAATTCCTAGTTTTCTTCTTAATTTATATACTGTACGATTACGTAGTTTACCTACATTTATTCCCCCTATTTCGACAATTCCTTTCGTTGGTTTTTCCTCACGATATAGCATCTTTATTAGGGTTGATTTACCAGAACCACTAGCACCAATTACAAAAACAAATTCTCCTTTATTTATATTTAAGTTTAAACCAGCAATGGCTGCTACACCATTTTTATATACTTTATAACAATCTTTTATTTCAATAAATCTCATGGGTACCTCCTCTAGTATAGGATTATTATATCATAATTTTGAGGTATATTAAATACCAAACATTGGCAAAATAAAACTTAGATTACTCTAAGTCGTTGCTCTAAATCCTACTTTAGCACTTAATGAGCCATTTAGTAAATCTATTTGATTTACATTTTCGTCATTACTTAACCAAATATATAATCGGTATGAATCAGTTTCGCCTTTACTAATAGAAATACCTGTATCTATCGTTAAATCAGTTCCTGTTGTAGCATTTAAGAAAGTGCCATTGGTAATTTCTGATGTTCCATTTCCATCATATAACGCCCATTTAACATAATTACTTTTTAAATTGTCAGTAATAGTAAGTTCAGTTAAATATAGAGTATAAGTTGCACTATCTACTTTGGCTGTAGATGGTAGTGTTACGCTAAACTGAGTATAATCAGCTTCTGTTAGGATGTCTGTATCACTAACTAGTCCTGCACTTATAGCATTTATTACTCTTTCCGTAGCAAAATTCATAGTTAGTTCACCACTTGTAATGCTTGCTTTTTGATTATCAGGATTTACTTCTACTACTTGATTGAGATAATAAGCATATGATAAGCTTAATCCTATAATAATAATTGACATCACAATAATTAAAGATGCTAAAATCAGTCTTTTTTTTGCATTATTTTCTACATTTTCCATACCATTTCACCTATTCTGTTTTAATTATACTAGAAAAATGCATGAAGTGCAATACTTTTTCACAAGAAAAAAGCATCCTATCTTGAATGCTTTTGTTCTAATTCTACATCTTTACCTGAATAGAAATAATCTACTAGTAAAGAAATTTGATACATATT
>CANUCD010000052.1 GCA_947856335.1 uncultured Bacilli bacterium
TTGCTGCAACAGAAGCAATCATTGCAATTAACATACACCAGGCAAAAATTTTTCTTGCTTTTTTACTCATATAAAAATCCTCATTTCTTTTACATTATATAATTTATCATATTTTTAGCTTTTTTTCAATATAATTTATGGGCGATAAGAATGAATAGGCAAAAATTTAAAAGTATTTTGCAGTCTAAGGAAGTTAAATTTATCTTTTTTCTTATAATTATTGGTTTTTTTATTGGAATTTTTTTGGCATTAGACATGAGTGAAAAGATAAATGATATTAAATTATTACCACAGTATTTAGAAGATGGTCATATAAGTTTTGCTTCAAGTCATTTAATCTTTATGCTTTTTATTTATCTTGTTTTATTTACGAAAGCAAGTATTATTTTACTTAGTTTATATTTAGTATGGGAAAGCATTTGTATCAGCTCATCTATCATACTTTTTTTGAATGCTTTTGGCTTTAAGGGACTTTTAATTGGTTTATTTTATAATGTTATTTTAAAATTAGTTTTATTAAGTGGAATAGCATTTATGCTTTATTTAAGTCGGAAGATTAAAAAGGATGATAAAAAGGATTTTAATATGAAAAAGGTACGATTAAAATTTATAAGTGCGATGGTTATTATTTTTATATATGATATATTTTTATATTTTTTTGGAAATAATATTTTACTTAAACTATTTTAGTACTCCTAATTTACTAAAAATTCTTTGTGTGATATAATCTTTTTGTGATGTATTATGAAAAAGGTTATTGTTGGTATTAGTGGAGGCGTTGATTCAGCCGTTGCTGCTTATTTATTAAAAGAACAAGGATATGATGTAGAAGGACTTTTTATGAGAAATTGGGATGCTACACTTAATAATGATTATTTAGGTAATCCTACTTTAAATGAAAATATATGTCCTCAAGAACAAGATTATAATGATGCTAAAGTTGCTTGTGAAATACTTGGAATTGTTTTGCATCGTGTTGATTTTATTAAAGAATATTGGGATTATGTTTTTACTTATTTTTTAGAGGAATTAAAAAAAGGGAGAACTCCTAATCCAGATATGCTATGTAATAAATTTATTAAGTTTGATTTATTTAAAAAGGAAGCTTTAAAATTAGGGGCAGATTATATTGCAACAGGTCATTATGCTAAAATAGAAAATGGAAGTTTATTAAAAGCAAAAGATAGTAATAAAGATCAAACATATTTCTTAGCAGATGTTCCTAAAAAGCAACTTCAAAACGTTTTATTTCCACTTGGAGATTATACTAAAATAGAAGTACGTATTATTGCTCAAAATATAGGCTTAAATGTGGCAAAAAAGAAAGATTCAACAGGAATTTGTTTTATTGGCGAGAGACATTATCAAGAGTTTATTAAAAATTATTTAAAACCTAATCCTGGAGATATAGTTGATGTTGAAACTAAAAAAGTTATAGGAAAGCATACTGGTCTTATGAATTATACTATTGGACAGAGAAGAAATGTTGGTTTAAGTGGTGATGAAAAAAGACATTATGTGTGTGGTAAAGATGTTTTTAAAAATATTTTATATGTAGCTTTTGGAGATAGTAAATACTTATATAGTGATGCTTCTTTATTAGATAATATCAATTTATATGATGAACTTCCTAAAAAACTTACGGCTAAATTTCGTTATAGAGGAGAGGAAGTACCTATTGAAGTTGTAAGCGTAACTGATAAAGAGATAAAGATTTCTTATCCAACACTTGCTAAGAGTGTTACGCCAGGACAAGCTTGTGTTTTTTATGATAATGATAGATGTCTTGGGTGTGGCTTTATTAAAGAAGTATATAAAGATAATAAAAAGCTTTGGTATATCTCTTAAAATCAAGAATATTACTTGACATATAAGTGTTAAGTCATTTATAATTAAGGTGTAAAGTAAAAGGAGAATGATTATGAATAGTTTAAATGAATTATTGCAAAAATTAGGTATTTCTAAGGTTCGCTTAGCCAAATATCTTAATGTTTCAAGACAGATGGTATATAACTATTTAGAATTAGAAGATTTAAATAAATGGCCAAAAGAAAAGAAAATATTACTATTAAAACTTTTTGATATTGAAGATGGAACAGAAGAAAAAATTAAAAATATTAAAATTACGACTGATTATTTGATGGCTGTTGAATCAAGATTAAATCAAGGTGTTAAAAATACTAGTGATATGGATAATTATTTTGATTTAAAAGGATTAGATAAAGATAGTCAAACTTTGCTTGCAGATATTAACTATTTATTAAAAGAGAAATTATTAGATGAGAATAAGAAAGATGAAAATTATCATGTTGTTAGCTATTTATATCATATGCTTCAATCTATTGATAATGTACCAGAAATTAAATATATTCTTGGATATATGTCAAAAACAACAGGATTTATTAGTCCAGATGAATATGCTTTTAATGAGGAAAAACAATTTATTTTTGAAGGTATTTTATATTCTGCTTTAACTCTTTATAATAATGGAGGGGCATCTAAGAGTAAACTTAGTGAAAGTCATAAACGTTTTGTTCAGGAAATAGAACAAAAAAATGAAGAAAAATTAAGTAGAACGCAACAATTAAATACCATAAAAGTTCAAGCTTTAAGAGAACTTGGGTATAATCAAATGACTGAGGATAATGCAACAGAAGTATTAGAGAAAATTGCTGAAATAGAAACGAGAAAAGTATAATGAAGAAAAAGGTAGTAATGGTTGGTAGTATTGTAGTAGTTATTGCTCTCTTATTTTTAGTTTTTTTCTTAGGTAATAGACCTCTTGATTTAAAAAGTGATGAAGTAACTACTCTTTATTCCTATTTAGGAGATGTAAATATAAATATATGTGGTGGTTTAAATCAATATACAGGTGATGAAGTAACATATGATAGTTTGTCTAATAACAATAAATTATGTCTTGCTTATTATAAATTAAATAACAATCAAATTGTTGAAGATGTTAGTGAAATTACTAAAACCAATGAATATGATTTAGATATTTGTGAAGTAGGCGAGGGGAGTTTATTTGTTTCAGGAGAAGATAAAAAATGTCATTATAAAATTATTTCTAAGGATGATTTAGCAACTTCTTATGAGAAGATTTATGGAAATGAATTACCCCATGAAGAAGAATTTTATATTAGTAATAATCATGCTTGTTATTTAGAAGGGGATGAGTATTATTGTGGGGAAGCAGTAACTTTTACACAATCTCTTACCCCTGAATCTGTTGTATATCGTCTTATGAATAAAGCTGTAAAAGAATTGAATGGTAATATTGTTATTTCTGATTATTATTTAAAAATATCTGGTAACAAGTGTTATTTATCAAATAGTTTTGATGATGAAAATACTGAGTGTTCTAAAGAATTAGAAAATAATCCTAATTTAGAAATAAATGAAGATTTTGTTTTAAAATATGGTTCTTTATACAAGCATACATATAAACAAGATAAAAATAATAATTATTATTGGTTTATGAGTACTTTAAGTAAATAATTTAAAGTGCTTTTTTTGTTTTAATATAACCTTATTATATTATATATAATATGATATATACGCGTGTTTAACCTTATTATATTTAAATTAAATAAGGTTATAATTATTATTTAAATAAATTTTAAATATGATTTTGTATATGAATTATGTATTATAATATTTATAAGTAACTATTATTTATAATTGTTATAAATATATAAATATTATTTAATAAATATTTAGTTAATTCGTAATGTTTTCTGCAAAATATTAGTTCGCTAAATATATATTATGTTAACTTTGTTTTCAGAAATATAAAAAATAAATAGTTTTCATCCCTTTTTACCTTAATGATAATCAAAAGAACCAATAATTAAATAATATCAAAATAACTCCAATTAGTAAGCCCACATATAAATATTTATTTAAATGATATTTTGATGCTTTTGGAAATATTACTTCAATTGCTAGTGTAATCATTATACCACCTACAAATACTAGAATAATACTAATAAATGCATCTGTTATATATTTACTTAAAAATATATAAGCAAGCAGTGCTCCAATTGGTT
This sequence comes from uncultured Bacilli bacterium, assembly GCA_947856335.1. GTDB lineage: Bacteria > Bacillota_I > Bacilli_A > RF39 > UBA660 > Caccenecus. The sequence continues at coordinate 4,053 of CANUCD010000052.1, forward strand.
CAGCTATACCTGATAAAAAAGTTTTAAATAATGCATTTTTCTTGCTTTTTGTTGCATAATATATAGGTACAGCAATAGATATTCCCTCAGGTATATTATGTAGAGCTATTGCTAAACTAAGTTTTAGTCCTAGTTCTATATCTTGATATGAACTCATAAATGTTGCAATCCCCTCGGGAAAATTATGAAGTATTAAAGCAAGCATATTTAGTATACCAAGTTTATATAAATCGTTTGTCTTTTCACTTTTTTTCATCATTTTTTCTAATATTATTACTAGAATAATACCAATAATAAAAGAGATAAACGAAAGTATTATCCCCTCTCCTACCCCATATGCTTTTAAAAGATTAAGAGTAGATGAAGGTATTAAATCAGTAATACTTATACCTATCATTATAGCTAGAGAAAAAGCTAGAGAAGTTGTAATAAATTTGTTGATATTTTTATCTTGAAATTTAAAAAATATTACTGCTGAACCTAAAATTGTTGATAATCCTGCTATGGTAGAAATAAGCAATGCACCAATTATTTCCATATTATCACCACTAATATATATGAATGGATAATAGAAATTAAACCATAATAATAGTGGGAGGTAAAAGAAAAATGAAAAATAATAGAGATTGTCAAAAATGCTCTAGAAATAATAAGAATAATCGTAATTCAAGAAGCGAATCTAGAAGTTCTCGTAATGAGAGAAGTCAAAAAACAAATAGAGAAGCTCGCTAATTATAAAAGCCACGACTTAATGGTGGCTTTTTTTATGCATGAATGGATGATGAGCGTATTCTTGTTCTAGTTTTTCGTTTGAAAGATGAGTATATATTTGGGTTGTAGAAATATCACTATGTCCTAAAAGTTCTTGAACTATTCTTAAATCAGCACCATTATTTAATAAATGAGTTGCAAATGAATGTCTTAATATGTGAGGACTAATGTTTTTAGTTATTCCTTTTTCTTTACATAATTGTTTTAGATATTTAAAGAAAGCTTGTCTAGTTATTTTAGTATGTCTAGAACTAATAAATACATATTCACTAGTGTGAGTTTTTAAAAGCTCTCCCCTGCCATATTTTAGATAATCATCTAGAGCTTTTATAGCAATATCATAAATAGGTATTAGTCTTTCTTTACTTCCCTTTCCAAATACTTTTATCATTTTATCTTCTAAAAACAAATTACTCATAGTAAGATTACATAATTCACTTATACGCATTCCTGTTGCATATAATACCTCAAGCATAGCTTTGTTTCTTAAATCATAAGGGCTAGATGTTCTAATATCTAATAATTTATTTACTTCTTCAATTGTTAGATAATCAGGTAGTTTTTTATCAAGTTTAGGCATTTTAATTCCATCACAAGGGTTTATACTAATTATTCTTTTTTCTGTTAAATAAGCATAAAAATGATGAATAGAAGTAATATATCTTGCTTTAGTTTTACTAGACTTATTACATTTTCTTAAATATTCTTGAATGTTTTCTTTACTTAACTTTTTTAAGTCTTTTTTATAGTATTTAGCTAATAAATAAATATCTGTGCCATAAGAGTTTCTGGTATTTATGCTTGTATTATATTCAGTATTTAAATATTCACTCATATACTTTTCTAATTCAGGTGTTTGTTTGAACATTTCTTTTAATTCATCATTTTTCATAATCATCACTTTATTATTATAACACAATTTAATAATTATTGACATACGTACTAATGTATACTATACTATTATTGATGAAAAAATGATATAATTAAATTGAGATATTTAAGGAAACTAGAATAGAGGTAATATAATGGAGTTATTGGCAAATAAGATGAGACCAAAAAACTTAGATGAAGTAATTGGACAAAAACATTTAATAGGTAAAGATAAAGTGCTTACTAATTTAGTTAGTCATAATAAAATATTTTCTATGATTCTTTATGGAAGACCTGGTATTGGCAAGACTAGTATTGCTAGTGCTTTAATAAATGAACTAAATATTCGCTCTAAGTTTTTAAATGCTGCTACTAATAATAAGGCTGATTTTGATATTGCTATAGAAGAAGCAAAAATGTATGGAGAAATGATTTTAGTTATTGATGAAATACATAGAATGAATAAAGATAAACAAGATATTTTGCTTCCTCATATTGAATCGGGTTTAATTATTTTAATTGGTCTTACGACATCAAATCCTTATCATAAAATAAATCCAGCAATTAGAAGTAGATGTGTAATTTATGAATTAAAAGAATTAGAAGAAAAAGATATTATAGATGGTCTTAAAAGAGCAGAAAAGTATTTGCCTGATTTAAAAATAGATGATGAAACATTAAAGTATATTGCCCTATTATCTTCGGGAGATTTTAGATCAGCATTAAATACTCTTGAAATAACTTATTATGCGTGTAATCATGGAACTATTACAATAGATGATGTAAAAAAAATAAATAATAAACCTGTATTTTTTCATGATAAAAATGAAGATGGACATTATGAAGTATTAAGTGCTTTTCAAAAATCAATTAGAGGTAGTGATGTTGATGCGGCACTTCATTACTTGGCAAGACTAATTGTTGCAGGTGATTTAGATAGTATATATAGGAGAATGAGTGTTATTGCTTATGAAGATATAGGGCTTGCTAATCCTGGGATTGGACCTAAAGTTATGGCAGCAATTGAGGCAGCAGAATTAGTGGGGTTGCCTGAGGCAAGAATACCTTTAGCAGAAGTTGTAACTGAAATGGCTTTATCTCCTAAGAGTAATAGTACTCTACTTGCAATTGACGCTGCTATTAGTGATATAAATAAAGGGTTATCAGGACATATTCCAAACCATATAATAGAGGGTTCACCTGATTATATATATCCACATAATTTTAAAAATGATTATGTTTATCAAGAATATTTACCTGATAAATTAAAAAATAAAAAATATTATATTAAAAAAGATAATAAATATGAAGTAAATTTAAATAGAATATATGATGAAATGAGGAGTGGAAAATGAAAATAAGTGTTATTGGAAC
>CANUCD010000053.1 GCA_947856335.1 uncultured Bacilli bacterium
TTAGAACCAACAGATGATGCTTGTAGAAAGTTGGTGGATTAGAATGAAAAAATATACATTTTTAATAATGTTTTTATTCTACTTTGGTTTAATAAGCGTAGAAGCTGCTAATAACTTAATGCAATGTGATTATACGCTTCACTTTGGAGAACCTAGTTATTACATAAAATATAGGGTAATTTTAAATGATGATGGAACAATTGAACAAACTATGCCACAAAATCAACAGGAAGAATATACAGGACCAGATGGCACAGAAAAATTTTTTCCAACTCTTTTTAATTCAGAAAACAATAATCCTATTATGTCAGCTCCGATGACTAGTTCTGGATTCAATGCATCAATAATGGAAGATTATTATAATAATGGAGAAAATAGCTCATGTCCATATCTTTATTTAACAACAACTCAGCAAACAAGCTATAGTATTATGCCAGTTGATGATACAAGTTTAAATACTGGTCAAGGAATGTACGTGGTAGAAGGAACTTTGAGCTTATTTAACGAAAATGAAGAACCAGTAGAAGAAGAAAAACCAGAAATGACTATGGTATGCAGTTACCCAGGAGTTACTATAGATAATGTTCCAAGTGTAAATATAGAATTTCAAATGTATAATAATGGTGAAAAGTACTTTAAATTTTATTTTACCGAACGCGGAGAAAATTCAGCTCAAACAGCAAAGGTTATAGATGGTCAAGATGCAATAATTAATACATATAAAGATAATGGTGATGATTATACAATCTATTTACCATCTAATGAAATCGAAAATGTTTTTTTGCAAAATTCAGAACAGAAAAGCAATAACACTTTTACCTGTCCGGATAAAGGGAAAATATGGTTAATTGAAGAGGCTGGCATTCAAGCAGGATATTACAAAATATCAACTGATGCTGAAGAGGCAAGTGAATATTCTTATACAACCGACTTTAATAATGGCAATGTAAATATTAATATTGACCTGCCATGGGGAGGAACGGATTGTGATAGCTTATTAGGTTCAGGTGCCAAAGGAACTCCTATGTATTATATAGAATTTGCTTTTAATCTGATAAAATATTTAGCAATTATAATGCTATTTGTATTCTCAATTATTGAATATACTAAAGCAGTAGCATCCAGTGATGAAAAAGCAATAAAAAAAGCTACAACTAATACTATTAAAAGATTAATTATAGCAGTGATTATTTTCTTTGCTCCAATTTTAATATCATTCTTATTTAGAGTTTTAGGAATTGCTTCAGACCCATCTTGTGGTCTATAAATGATAGAAAGGTGATGTATATATGGCCACAATATTAGAATTTTTTGTATCAATATTATTATTCATGGATTCTATAATTTATTCATTAATTAGTTGGGTATATCAAATAATTTTAGTATTATGCCAAATTGATATCTTAGGTAATACTAATGCTATTGATGAATTAATTAATCGACTATATATTATAATCGGAGTAATAGTTTTATTTTTAGTAGCTTATTCATTATTAAAATCAATGATAAATCCAGATGATACATTAAAAAATAAAAAAGGACCAGTTGCAATTATTAGAGATGTTTTAATATCAATAGTGCTAATTGCTTTAGTGCCTACAATTTTTCAATTTGCAGTTGGATTTCAAAATGCTCTACTAACTCAGAATACATTAGGAAGAGTGATTTTAGGAACACAGGGCGGTAGTGAAGCATCCGGGGTAGAAGATGGCGGAATGTTTTTTGCATCTAATGTTTTGAGTGCTTTCTTACATCCAACAAATTGTCCACAAGCAGATGATGGTTCATATGATTGCTCTAATGCTAAAGTAGCAACAGGAAGCATAGGGATTCCATTCATATTTAGCATTACAACAGAAACAACAAATTTTAATGAAATGTGGACAGAAATTACCTCATCAGGAAGTCTATTAGGTATAACAACTTTTGCTTATGATATAACACATGATGGTAATGTTACCTATTATTATATTATATCTACAGTTGTAGGAGTATTTGTTCTTTTGGTTTTATTATCATACTGTATAGATGTTGCTATAAGAGTAGTAAAATTAGCAGTATATGAGTTAATTGCACCATTACCAATACTTATGAGAATAGTGCCAAGTGAACAGGGAAACAAAGTGTTTTCAAATTGGCTAAAAGCTTGCATTTCGACTTATTTAGAAGTATTTATTAGATTGGCAATTTTATTCTTTGCTGTTTTCTTAGCAAAAATAGTAGTTGATAATTTTACAACAATCTTTGCTCCTTTAGTAAGTGGTGAAGCAGGCTGGACAGTAGTATTATTTGCGCAAATGTTTTTAATTCTAGGAATTATATTATTTATTAAACAGGCTCCAGGACTTATAAAAGAAATAACAGGACTTGATGGTGGAAAATATAATGTGTTTGGAAGTGCTATGAAAGGATTTAATATGTTAAGAAGCCTTCCAAAAATTGCAACACAAACTTGGAATAATACAAATGATAATCCAAATCACGGAAGAATATGGAATGGTGCAAATAGATTAAAAAATGCTTTACTGAGCACAGGAAAAGGTATAATGGATAATCACGAAGCTGAATATAAAGGAATAGGTGATTTAAATAAAAATTATGAAAAAATCACAACTGAAAATTTAGCAGAAAGAAGAAGAAAAGAAGCTATTAGAAAAGCAAAATTAAATAGAAAAGATAGATACAAAAGAGAACCTGGACTTAGGGAACAAGATAGGGCAGCTGCAATCCATGAGTATTTTCATGGCGCTGTAGACACCAAGGCAATTGAAGAAAAAATTAAAACTGCTAATTCAGTCGGAAAAGATATTAAAAGTAAGATTATTGATGAGGCAGTAGACAAAAACTTACGTGTTAAACGATTAGACAATGCATGGAAGACATTACAAAATAAAGCAGTTGATGCAAATGATTACTTTGAAAGAGTTACAGCAGATAATTATCAAACTTTGGGGCTAACATTAAGTGAAGTAGGTTCATATTATGACGCACAAAATGGTAGGGCACTAGATTATAATACTGCTTATAATGAAGCAAGAAAGTTAAAAGAGGCCCAAGAAGGAACTTTAAAAAAACAAAGAGACAATGCGGCTTTCGAAACTATGTGGGGTGCTATTAATGGAGATTTTTCAGTATTTGATGCTAGTGACGTTGATACTATAGAAAAGCAACAATTTGTACAGAAGTTTTTCGAAAATTTACAAAGTCAATTTAATGAAAATATAGAGTATGCAAAAGCAAAGAATTCTGATATAGCAGGAAGTGCACGTTTAAGTGCAAGAATTGATGTTACAACAATGAGTGATGCTAAAGTGCTAAAAGATATGGTCGGTGACAAAAAACTTGAAGCTGATACTTTAACTACTGGTTACGATAAAGACTTGGCCGCTGCAAATAGTAGAGAACAATTAAAAGCGGAAATTAAAGGAGACAAAAAATAATGTTTGGTTTTAAAAGAGTAACACAATATGAAAAGGATTACTTAAACCATAAAAAAAGTAGCTTAGAAGATTTATTAGAGATTAAAAGCAGACTGGAAAAATGGTGTTTTGAATATGATGAAGAATTTTTAAATTTATTCAATTCTTATAAAAATGCCCAAAATACTGACTATGTAGGATTAGCTTTAAAAAGAAACCGCAGCTCTGAAAAGTCAATGGAAGACACAATTAATGAAGCCTTGACGTTACAACAACGTGATTTATCTACATTAAAAGAAAAAATGCTTTTAGAATTTAACAGATTCATAAATAATCAATTGCAAAATAGAAACGCAAAATATCATACTTTATTTAAAAATGTCTATGATGCTGAAAAAGAAAAATATTATAACGCAAGAGCATTTTATAAAGAACTTGATAGTATAGAATTTATTCAAGAAATGGAAGATTTGGATAGATATTTAATGTGTTTAAAAATGATTTATTCGAATTTTTTAGCAAAAGAATATACACAAATAAATCAAGTAAGGTAATGTATAAATTAATTATCCTAAAAATTAAAAACATAATCTCAAAAAAGAAAGCAAATTTAAGCTTTCTTTTTATTTACCACTATCTCTTTAAAAATAAATATGATATAATAATTAAGTATAAAACTAGGAGGTAGTAGTGTGAATAATTATTTAATACCTGCCAACTCTAAAAAGTCTCAGTTAATATTAGGCTTTTTTACAGGAGTAGACTTGATTTTATTTGGCTCTGGAGTCGGACTAACTTTGATATTACTATTGACAATTCAAAGTGCCAACATGGGAGTAATGCTACTTATTTTAGCACCTGCTTTAATAACTGGTTTCTTAGTCATGCCCATACCAAATTATCATAATGTATTACAATTTATTGTCAATTTATATACTTATTTTACTGAAAGAAGAAGATATTATTGGAAAGGATGGTGCCATAATGGCGAAGAGTAGTTCACCTTTTACAGAAGATTGGTTACCAATCAAACAAATACTAAATGGAATGATACAATTAGAAACAGGGGAATATGTAACTGGCGTAAAAGTTCACCCTAGAAATATATTCATTGTTGATCAAGGCTTACAAAATGCCATCATAGGAAATTTAAGAAACTTTTATAATTCTATTAGTTTTGAATTTTGGCTAATTATTGCCGATAGACCAGTAGATATTGGACTTTACTTATCAAACTTGCAAATACTTTACAACAACACAGATAGCCCTATTCAAAAAAAGTTAATCATGGAAGATATCAACAAAGCAAATATGTTTATGAGTGCTGAGTATAATGTTGTTGATACAGAATATTTTATATTATTTAAAGAAAAAAGAATGGAACTAATCCAGAAAAATTTACATACCCTAATAAGTGGTTTAGCAAACTCTGGACTTAATTCAAATCAAGTATCCAATGATGATTTAAGAATGATTTTAGATAACTTCTTAAATGGTGGAGTACACACAACATTTGGGACGGTGATGAGCTAATGGCAAAAATAAAAAGTGAAATAGCACCAAAAGGAATGGAATTTAAACCAACGGAATTTACTTTAGGTGGTAAATATTGTACAATTATGACGATTATATCTTATCCAAAAAGTATTTATGTTGGATATTTATCAGATATAACTAGTATTAGTGGTGTAAAAGTAGCAATAAAACATATTCCCATCGAATTTAGTACTCTTCAAAAAATGTTAAATAAAGAAATTGCTGACTTAAAAATGCGATATCAAAATGAAAGAGATAAAACAATTCAAGAACGTATTCGTCAAGATTATGAATCATTAGAACAATTCATCTCCATGCTTGCAGCAACCCAAGCAAGAATCTTTGATTTTCAAATGCACATTATGATAAGTGCTGATAACAAAGAAGACTTAGAACTAAAAAAGATGCAAGTACGTACATATTTAGATGCTTTAGGAATGCGTGGAGTTTCCCTAATGTTTGAACAGGAAAAAGTATTAAAATCAATTATACCTATTTTCCCAAAACAAGACATAGAATCAAGAATAGGAACCCCAATCCCATCTATTACTGTTGCTGCTATGTATCCATTTGTTTTCGATAGTATTAAAGACCCAGGAGATTCAACTTTATTTGGTGTTGATTTCTCAGGAGGAGTTGTATTATTTAACCAATTCTTATATCAAATAAAAAAGGAAAATAATCGTAATAATGCTAATATGATTTTATTAGGTACAAGTGGTTCAGGTAAATCAACGGCAGCTAAAATGCTTCTTAGAACTCACTTAAGAAACGGATGCAAAGTAGTATGCATTGACCCAGAAGGCGAACTTGAGGAAATGGCACGTTCTTTAGGAGGAGATTTCTTAGACTTAGGAAAAGGTGGAGACTTTGGTATGATAAACCCACTTGAAGTTGTGGTAGATGCTGATGAGGAAGAAATCGCTCAAGGTTTAGGATATACTATTTTAACAAGAACGCTTCAACAATTAAAAGCATTTATGAAATATTTATATCCAGACATTGAAGAAGATGTTTTAACAATGTTTAGTGAAGTTGTCCAAGATACATATAAAAGATATCGTATAGATTTTGATACTGATTTTACTCAAATAACGAGTAGCGATTATCCAACATTTGATGATGTATATGCAACTATTAAAGGAAGACTCTTATCAATGCCAGATGCAACTAGAGAACGTGATGTCATGGAAAGATTAGAATTAAAAATAAGACCACTTACAAAGGAATTAAGATATTATTTTACAGGACACACAACTCTTAAATTTAATAGCGATTTTATTGTTTTTAATATAAGAGAACTTATGAACAGTGATGAAAACATTAAAAACACATTATTCTTCAACATTTTAAAATATGCATGGGGACTTACTTTAGATAAAAATATCAATACTGTTATGATGGTAGATGAAGCTCATGTATTATTATCAAGCAGAAATGAATTAGGAGCAGAATTCTTAGCCCAAATTCAAAGACGTTCGAGAAAATACAATACTGGTACAATTATTATTACTCAACAGCCAACAGATTTTGCTGCCCCTAATATGATTGTTCATGGCAAAGCTATTTTTGATAATGCATCATACTATTTAGTAATGGGACTACGTAAACAAGCAGTAGACGATTTAGCTAAGTTAATTGATTTAAATGAATCTGAAAAAGACAGTATTAAATATTACAATCAAGGTGAAGCACTATTTATATGTGGTAATAGAAGAATGAGAATAACAGTTATTGTGACTCAAGAAGAATTAGACTCTTTTGGTTCAGGAGGAGGATTATAAAATTCTTCTTTTTTTATCGAATTTATTCCAATATTTCATTTACTTAATATTTTTAATACAATTTAATAAAACAAAAACTGAGCAGTAATAAATACTATTGCCCAGTTTTTCATATTATGGTCCAGTAGGTCCTGTTGGCCCCGTAGGTCCCGTAGGTCCGGTAGGTCCTTCAGCACCAGTTGCACCCTGTGGTCCTGTTGGTCCAGTAGGTCCAGTAGCGCCAGTAGTTCCAGCAGCACCTTGAGGTCCCGTAGGTCCAGTAGCACCAGTAGTTCCAGCAGCACCTT
>CANUCD010000054.1 GCA_947856335.1 uncultured Bacilli bacterium
TTTGTCTTTGCCTAACTCTTGCGTGTTTTAGTATTTTTATGAAAAGCAAACCAAAAGAAAACACTGATTACACGAATTTACTTGCCAAAAAAGAAGTTAGTAATGAAGAAGAAGCAAGCGAAAAAGTAGAAGAGAAAAAAATGCTTCATGTTGATTTAAAAGGAGCAATTAAAAATCCTGGTGTTTATGAAGTAGAGGAGGGTAGTATTATTCGGGATGTTATCACTCTTGCTGGTGGCACGCTAGAAGATGCAGCAACAGATGATATCAATATGAGCAAAAAAGTAAGTGATGAAATGGTAATTTATATTTATACCAAAAAAGAAAAAACCGAGATTAGTAAAGAAAATAATAAAACACCATCAAGACCACAAGAAAACGAGGTATGTAATACAACATCTTATAACATAGAAGATTGTGTAGAAAAAAAGGAAAGCATTATTACCCCAAGTGATACTAACAATGAAAAAGAGAGCGAAGAAGAAAATAGTCTTGTTAATATTAACACAGCTTCTAAGGATAAACTAATGGAATTAAATGGGATAGGAGAAGTAAAAGCATCTGCTATTATTACATATCGAAATACCAACGGAAAGTTTCAAAAAATAGAAGACATTTTAAATGTAAGTGGTATTGGTGATGCAGTATTTTCCAAGATTAAAGATTTTATTACAGTCTAAACTTTTTATACTTATAAGTCTTATTTTTATTGTTCTTTATATAATTATTTTTACTAAAGTAATTACTTATGAAAGCATTTATGATGATATTAGTTTTATAAAAGGAAAGCTAATTTCATATTTAATTGATGGAAATAAACTAAAAATGACTATTAAAGGGGAAGAAAAAATAGAAGCGACATATTATATTCAAAATAAAAGTGAAAAAGCATATTTAGAGCAAAATTTAATAATTGGTTCTACAATTATGGTAAAAGGAACTACTAATAATCCACTCCACGCAACCATTCCTAATACTTTTGATTATAACAAATATTTGTATCAACATCATATTTATAAAACATTAGAAGTAGATACATTAGAAATAACTAGTGATACATCATGGTTAAATCTAATAAAAACCAAAGTAAATCATAAAATAGCTAAAATTGGTAATACCAGCCCATACTTGTATGCTTTAATTTTAGGGGAAACAGCATATATTGATAATGACGTTTATCAAGATTACCAAAAAAATGGCACAACTCATCTTTTTGCCGTCTCAGGAATGCATATTACTGCATTTGCTCTCTTCATCCGTAAAATATTAGATAAACTACATTTTAAAAAAAAATTAAGCAATATATTTGTTGTTATCTTTTTAATCTTTTATATGTTTTTAATAGGTTTTACTCCCTCAGTATTAAGAGGAGGATTATTTTTTATTTTTTTACTTATCAATAAAGAATGTAAAATTCATTTAAATAATAAGATTGTTTTATATTTGTTATTTTACTCTTTAGTACTAATAAATCCATTTTATGTTTATGATTTAGGTTTTATCTATTCCTTTTTAACTTCATTTGGACTATTATTATTTGCCCCTAAAATAACAGGTAACTACTTTATCAAGTTAATTAAAGTTAGTACAATTGCTTTTTTATTTAGTTTTCCAATTACAATTGCTAACTTTTATGAAATAAATTTAATGACTATTATAAATAATGTTATAATTGTTCCTTTTGTTACAGTGTTTTTATTCCCATTAACACTACTTACCTTTATATTTCCATTTTTAAGCATCATCTTAGAACTAGGTATTATCATACTAGAGAATATAAGTGCTTTTTTAAATATATTTGAAGTTAGTCTAGTTGTACCCAAAATTGGTTTTATATTCATATTTTTGTATTATTTTTTTATTTATTTAATATATAAAATTCATTTTAAATATACACTGCTAATTATCATGCTGGTAATAGGATATAAAATAAAACCTTATTTAGATAGTAATTCCTATGTATATTTTTTAGACGTAGGGCAAGGAGATTCTAGCTTATTAGTGGGAAAAAATCAAAGTTATGTAGTTTTAATAGATACTGGAGGGAAAATATCTTATGATACAGAAGACTGGAAAAAACAAAATAAAGTGTATGATGCTGCAACTAATACAATTACATTTTTACATAGTTTAGGAATTACCAAAATTGATTTGTTAATAGGAACACATGGAGATATAGACCATTTAGGGTATGCTCCCAAAATAATGGAAGAAATAAAGGTAGAAAATGTTTGGTTAAATAATAATTCAATAAACGAATTAGAAAAAAATATTTTAAATAAAGTAAGTACTAATTCATTTGATAAACTTCATATTTTTAATTTAAACCATGAAATAAAAGAAGACGAAAATGATAGTTCCCTTGTTTTATATTTTTTAATAGATAAAATATCTTTTTTAATAATGGGAGATGCTCCTAAAGAAATTGAAAGAAAAATTATAAGCAAATATTTTCTAGAAGCTGACATAATAAAAATAGGACATCACGGTTCTAAAACAAGCAGTGATGAGCTATTTTTAACAGAAATAAATCCATCTTATGCAATTATATCAGCAGGAAGAAACAATCGATATTCCCATCCCCATAAAGAAACACTAGATACCTTAAACAAACTTAAAATAACTACCCTAAATACTCAAGAAAAGGGAAGTATTGTCTACACAATTAAAGATACCATAAAAAATATCAAATTTTATCCACCTTGATCTATATATTTTATATATTTAATGATATAATTAAAAAGTGGTATTTATGAAAATTATTTTAGTTAACGGTGAAAGTCGTCTTCAAATAAATGAAGTTATAAGTAATATTATAAAAGATAATAAAAATGTTACTTCTTTTGATTTATCTATAGATAGTATAGAAGATATCATATTAGAAGCAGGATACTTTTCTTTATTTGATGAAGAAAAATATATTGTCATCAGAAATGCTAATATTTTTGGTTCTGCTAAAATAAGTGAAAAAGACACGGAACTTCTTCTAAACTATTTTAAAAATCCCAATACTCTTACAAACATTATTTTTGTTTGTAATGAAAAGTTAGATAATCGCAAAAAGATAACAAAAGTCCTAAAAGAACAATATGAAATAAAGATAATCCCAGTTTTAAAGTATTTTGAAATTGAAAATAAAGTAAGTGATTATTTTAAAGCTAAAGGTTATCAAATAGATAAAGAAACAGTAAGATATATTGTCCAAAATAGTCTTAATCAATACGATATTGTGATGATGGAAATAGAAAAAATAATGCTTTATTATGAAAAACCATGTACAATAAATAAAAAGGATATAGAAAACATCATCTCAAAATCTATAAACACAAACAATTTTGCTTTAATAGATGCCATAATAGACGGAAACTTAGAAAAAAGTCTTTCTTTATGGGAAGATTTAAAAACCATGAAAGTTGAGCCAACCGTTATAATCAGTCTTTTAGCAAGAGATATTCGTATTATGTTGCAAATCAAGTTACTCTTAAATGCTAATAAAAGAGAATATGAAATATTAAATGAATTAAAGCTAATGGATTGGCAGCTAGAAAAATACTTAAAAAAAGCTTTCCCATATAAGATTAAAGAATTAGAAGGATGGCTTGTTCGATTAGCTAATCTCGATTTACAAATAAAAACTGGAAAAATAGATAAATTTATGGCGATTGATTTGCTAATATTAGATATATGCAATTAAAAATGGCCTTATTTAAGACCACTTTTGATTTTATCTTTGTTTTTAAAATTCATTTTAGCAATATCATAAAGTTTATTAAACCCATATTCTTTGGCAATTAAAATACCCACTTCATCTACATTAGCCCCAGCACCTTTAGGAAGATTCATATTTAGTGCTTCGCTTAATTTTTTCATTTCGCCAAGAAAAATATATCTTGAAATAATAGAAGCTGCTGCCACTGATAAACATTTATCTTCTGCTTTAGTTGTAAAAGTAATATCCATAACTTTATTAGAAGCATCTTTAATATGTTCAAAATATTTTTTAGGATAAACAAATTGGTCTACAACAATCTTTGAATATGAGAAACCTTTTTCTTTCATATTAAATAATACTTTATTATGTAAGATAGCTTTAATTTTATTCATATTTAAATCTTCACTCCAGTTTTTATTATAACTTGTATTTGATAGAATAAAAGTGGAATAAGGAATATTTTTAATAATAGCTGGAGCTATTTTCTTGATTTTATCATCAGTAAGTTTTTTTGAATCTCTAACTCCTAAATCATTTAGAAAACTAATATTTTCCTTAGATACATATGTAGCAGTAACAACAATAGGACCAAAAAAGTCACCTGTTCCAACTTCATCCGAGCCAATAGTACTTTCATAAAAGAAAACTTTATTATCTTCTTTAACTTTTTTTTCTGTTCCATCTAAATGAATAATTCTTCCATTTTTAATTCTTTCTTCTTCTATCCAATAACTAGCTTCTATATCTGCTCCAATTCCTTGAAACATAACTTTTCCTGATTCATAAAGAGTAATAACACAATCATAATCTTTTACTTGAAAAACAGAGTAGGGAGGTTTTTTTTCTTCCATTCTATCCTTATAAAATTCAAGCATCATTGGTTTTATATTATCACTTACTTTAAAAACTACTGTCATTTTTTACACCTCTTTAATAATAATAACATATATTACTTTATTTTTCAAAAAGTTTAGTATATAATGATAGTAAGGAGTTGATGAAATGACAATTATTGATGCAATTGTGATATTATTTTTGCTTTTAGGTGCTGTTGTTGGTTTTAAAAGAGGTGCTATTCGTAGTCTAGTTGGCTTAGTTGGAACAATTGCGGTTGTAGTAATCGCTTATTATCTTAAAAATCCAGTTGCAGACCTCTTATATAATTTTGTACCATTTTTTGAGTTTTCAGGTAATTTTGAAGGTCTCGTTACTTTAAATATTTTACTTTATGAAGCCATTGCATATATTTTAGTATTTATGGTTTTATATAGTATTTTATCTCTAATTTTAAAATTAACTGGTGTTATTGAAAAAATTTTAACAATGACTATTATACTCGGCATCCCCTCTAAAATTATTGGGGCAGTACTTGGTTTTATAGAAGCAGTTGTCTTTAGTTTTATAGTATTATTTGTTTTACTACAATTTAATGGCACAAGTAGTCTAGTAAAAGATAGTAGTATGGCTATGAGCATTCTTGATAAGACACCTTTAATTGGTTCTATGGTAAATGAAACATATGATGCAATATTAGAAATTGATGCTTTAGAAGAAAAATATAAAGATACCAATAATAAAGATGCTTATAACGGCGAAATACTTAGTATTATGCTAAGATATCATGTTGTAAGTAAAAGTACTGTAGAACGTCTAATTGATACTGAAAAATTAGATTTTGCTGGTGCATCTAGTATATTAGAAACTTTTTAGGAGGAATATAAAATGATTAAATACTTAGAAAAAGAAAATATGAATGATGTTATTAAAAATGGAGTATGGCTTGTTGATTTTTACGCAGATTGGTGTGGCCCATGTAAAATGCTTGGCAATGTATTAGAAAGCATAGATGCTAACATTTTAAAAATAAACGTTGATACTCATGAGGAAATATCAGTAAAATATGGAGTTATGAGTATACCTACAATTTGTTTCTTTAAAAATGGAGAGCTTAAAGAAAAAATAATTGGTTTCCGAAATAAAGAAGAAATAGAACAAATATTAAAAAACATATAAAAAAACTGAAATTACTCAGTTTTTTTGTTCTTTAAAGCAATATTATTTAATACCATCAATTTAGCATAATGTCTTCCAATAAGAAAAATAATAGCGGCTATAAAAAGGGGAATAGCAATTAGTAAGTTAGCCACAATATCTTCATGTTGAATAAGAGAATAACTAACTAAAAAAATACTAAAAACAAACCCAATAATACTGTAAATAGCAAGCCTAATTAAACGTCTTTGAAATTCAGTATGAGCATAAGTCTTTTTATATTCTGCTCTTATTTTTTTCTTTTCTTCTCTAGTTAAGCTATTAAAATAATATTTTCGCATAAGCTTCACCTCAAATATATTTTAGCATATAATTCTTGATTTGAAAACATTTACATTAAACAATTAAATTGTTATAATAAAAAAGTGATGGATATGAAAAAAACAAAAGAAAGTAACTGGATGTATGTTTGGTTATTTGTAATTGGTGCTTTTATCGGGTTTATTTTAGAAACTTTATTCTATTATTTTAAAAATGGCATATGGATAAATAAACAAGGATTATTATATGGTCCATTTAAGCCTATTTATGGTTTTGGCCTTATCTTAATAGTACTTGTATTAAAAAATTATCAAGATAAAAAATTATGGCAAAAATTATTAGTAGGCATTTTAATTGGCAGTTCTTTTGAATATTTTGGAAGTTTATTTCAAGAATATGTTTTTGGAACTTCTACTTGGAACTATTCAAATTTTAATTATAACATTAGTGGAAGAATATATTTACCATATTGCTTAGCTTGGGGAATTATTGCTGTTATCTCTATTGATATTTTATATCCGTTTATTAAAAAAACACTTTCAAAGATAAACGAAAAAGTATATTATACGTTAAGCATTATTCTAACTATTTTTATGATAGGAAATATTACTTTAACTGCTCTTGCATCTATTCGTTATTCTGCTAGAGCAAATAATAAGGAAACAAACAACATTGTTTTTAAAACAATAGATAAATTATATCCTGATGAATATATGCAAATAAAATTTCCTAAAATGAAAATCATTACAAAGTAATTAAATATTTTTAAAATTATTCAAAATAGTATTGCATATTATAAAATTTATGATATAATTAAATAGCTATTTGATTGATGTCTCCTTAGCTCAGCTGGTAGAGCAACTGACTCTTAATCAGTG
>CANUCD010000055.1 GCA_947856335.1 uncultured Bacilli bacterium
TGTAAAATACCATTTACAAAAGATATTGATTTTGAAAAAAAGGTAAGTGAAATAACATCAATTAGTTTGGAACATGAAATAAAAGTAGAAGATGGATTATTAAAGGGTAATTTTATTGTATCAGGAGACTTTAAAAGTCATGAAGTAAGTGTAAATAAAGAGGCTTTTTCATATATTTTACCGTTTGAAATTGATTTAGCTGATAATATAAATCCTGATACTATAGAATTTATGATTGAAGATTTTACTTATGAAATAGTAGATAATAGTATTTTAAGAGTAAATATTGATTTTAATGTTATTGGAAGTGTTAATGAGATTAAAGAGGAGGTGCCATTATTTCAAGATGCTAGTGCGATGTTTTTAGAAAAAGAAGAAGAAAATAGAAATCAATTAGAAGAACCAGTATTAGAAAAAGAAGAAAAAATAGATGAAGAATATGCAACTTATCATATACACGTCATTCTTGATAATGAGAATTTAGATACGATTTGTGATATGTATCATGTAAGTCCAAGCACTTTAGAAGCCTATAACGATCTTACTAATTTAAGCCCTAAAGACAAAATAATTATTCCCCAAGAAAAATGAATAATGCCATAGAAGCTTTAAAAAGGGAATTTAAACCATATCGTTTAACTAAAAAGAAGAAAGTAACGATTATGGATTCAACAAGTGGGACATTTGTTATTAAAGAAAAAACTGGACATATAAAAGAAACATATGAATATCTACTTAGTCGTAATTTTGATTATTTTCCAGAGTTAAAAACAAATAACCGAGAAGATGTTAATGTATTTGAATATATTCAAGATTTTACAACACCTAGGGAACAAAAGGCGATTGATTTAATTGATTTAGTTTCTCTTTTACATAATAAAACAACTTATTTTAAAGAAGTAACACAAGATAAATACCAAGAGATATATGAAAATTTAAAAGATAATATTCTTTATACTAAAAACTATTATAACTTTTTATATGATAAACTTATAGAAGAAGTTTATCCTTCACCTAGTCATTATTTACTTATGCGTAATATTTATAAAATATTTGGAGCTTTAGATTATTGTTTTAAGGAAATAGATGATTGGTATACAAAGATTGGGGAAGAACAAAAAATACGAGTAGCTTTAATTCATAATAATTTGGAATTAGATCATTTTATTAAGAATTATAAAGGATATTTAATAAGTTGGGAAAAAGCTAAGATTGATTCTCCAGTTTTAGATTTAATTGGGTTATATGAAAGAGAATGGATGAATTTGAATTTTGAACCGATTATAGAAAGATATTTTAGAAATTACCCTTTAAATGAATATGAAAGAAAATTGTTTTTTATTGTTATTAGTATTCCTCCTATAATAAATTTGGAGGGGAAAGAGTTTAGTATAACAAAAGAAATTAGTAAAAAGTTAGATTATGTGTTTAAAACAGAAGTTTTGGTTAAAAAGCTTACTAATAGTGAGGATAAACAATTTTAAATAATAACCAAAATAAAATGAATACTTCAACAAGTAAAATAAATACATTAAAACGGAAAGGTAAAATTAAGGTAATAATTATTTGATAAAAAATTAAAATACAAAGACAAAAAATGAGTAAAATAGTAAAAACTCCTCCACCTGGATTTCTTCTTGGATACATAATATTCACCTAATATAGTGTATGAAAATATCAAAAATAAGTTAAAAAATGTAAATTGGTAAAATTTGGTAATAGCTTTTACTTGATTATTACTGAGAGTAAATATATAATAGTGTTGTACAGTTATTCTGTACACAAGCACTTGGACAACTTTCCAAACTCTCTTTTGGCTTGTATGCCCTCGGGGTCCGAGTGCTTTTTTATTTTGTGTAAATAATTCGTAAACAGCTTGACATAATTTGATAATTGTTTTTTCTAATATATACTGATATAATAGATTAGGTGAATAATATGAGGGAAGAGTATTTTGTCAATATTGCATTTAACGAATCAATAAAACAATATCTAGAATCATGCAATAACAAAAATAGTTTGTCCTATAATAGCTTTTTGGTTGTTGTAATTCGCTTGCTTGCTCTTATATATGGCAAAGTAGATATTTTAAACCCATATTATTTGAAGAATAATGTTGCTTTTATGAACAACTTGACAAAATTTGGTGTTTCTAATTCAGAAATTGCTATGTTTAAAGATGATTTTTTAAGATTTTATGAATTTGAAGAAGAAAATAGGGCACGCTCTATTAAACAAAAAAATCCGTATTTTACTAATATACAAAAGTATTTAGTTGATATGTTTGTAGCTAAAAAGAAAAGCAGGGAGGTTTCTTTAGAAGAGGAAGAATCTTTTCTTGATTTAATTTATTCAGTGCATACTACTAATCCATATCGTTTATCTTATGCTTATTTAAATGCTACAGATATACGTTTTATTGAAAAGTATTATTATTCAAAATTAAATGAGATGGATGTAACAAGAGAAATAGATTTAGATAAAACTATTAGTGGAAATTTGAATTTAGATGCTTTAAACTTTCTAGGGGTAGGATTATCAAATTTAAGTGAAATGAGTTCTGATGAAATAAGAAAAGCAACAGAACAAGTATATGATTATTTTTCGGTTGATAAAGAAAGTATAAATCGTGATGAAATGCTTAGTAAAGCGATGGATTATTATAAATTATATGGAAAAAGACTGACAAGTGGTAATGGATATGTAGATATTTTATTACTAATGAGTGTTATTGTAACAAGTTTAAGTATTATAGCAATTATTGTTTTTAATATTATTTAGGAGGGTTTATGGAAGTAATTTGTATTCATAATAGAAAGTATCAAGTTTTAGAAAATTATAAGGATGCTATTAACATTGAGGAATTAGAAGAAAAATTAACAGATTATTTTGATGATTTTGATTATGTTGTTGGAGATATTGCTTATGGGAAATTAAGATTAAAAGGATTTAATAGTAAAACAAATAAAAATTTTAAGGAAATTAACGATGTAGATAAAGTAAGTGAATATATTGCTAATAATTGTGCATATGGATGTCGTTGGTTTATGATTAGTGAAATAAAGAATTGAAGAAATAAGAATTATTTGATATAATTAGAGAAGAATAGAGAGGGATAATATGACAAAATTAAATATAACAAAGCCTACAGGGGTAGAGGCTTTAAATTTACTTAGTGCTTTTAAAGTAGAAAATAATACATATGTTGTGTTTGATAGTGAGAAAATGGGTTCAATGGGCTTACCAATTATTTATGTAAGTAAATTTGCTGATAAGTTAGAAAAAATAAATGATGCTAATGAATGGCAGAGTGTAAAAAATTATTTAAAGGGAATTATTAGTGGGACGAACTTTGAGTATATAAAAATGGGAGATAATTTAGTGGCAGATGAAGTATATTATACACCACTTACTTTACCTCAAAGTTCTTTTGAAGCAATAAAGATGCGTTATAAAGTGGAAGATGTAGCTACTATTGAAAAAGCTACTTTAACTCCTAATAATATGGAAGTATCACCAGTAATGCCAGATAAAAGTGCTGTTAGTAATGCATCTATAAATGTTAGTCCTGCTCCTGCTACTATAAATCCTGCACCTGTAAGTAACAATCCTTCTTTTCAAACTAGTTTTGAAGTACCTATTAAGCAAGAACCAGTAAATGTAAATACAGTATCTAATTTAGATGTACCCACAAATGTTGATGTTAAAGAAGATATTCCTCAATCAAGTTCTAGTAAAATGAATTTTGATAATGATAAAGAGTTGTTTTTAAAAGCTTGTGAAAATATGTTTGATGCACTTATTTCAAAATATCAAAAAGAATTAGAAAGCTTATCTCAAAAAGAACAACAATTAGCTATGAAAGAAGAGGAAATAAATGCAAAATTAAAGGATGCGAATGAATATTTAGCTAATGCTGAGGCAAGAGAACAAGTTGCTAATATAGCTCATGATAATGCTAAAAAAGTAATGGATTTAAATAGTTTTATGCCTGTAAATCCAAATAGTGGAAACTGATGTGTTAAAACCATCAGTTTTTTCATATGATTTTAGTAGTGATGGTATGAAAGATATTATTAACTACTATTATAACTTAAATATTCAAGCAGTAGAAGATTGGGATAATCTTTTTACTTTTACTTGGAATAATAATTTGTTTTATTTAGTACCATTTAATCGGAGTCAAAAAGAATTAAGAGAATTATTAGAAATAAATCAAGAATTAAAACAAAAGGGATTACAAACACATGATTTAATAGCTAATAAATTTGGCAAAATATTAACAAATATTTATGAAGTAAATTATGTTTTATTAAAAATAGTTAATGATCAAGATGAAGAGTATGATTTAAAAGACATGAAAAATATTACTGAAAAATTGGTTTTAAATACTAATAAAAGTTATTTATATCGGAATATATGGAGTGAACTTTGGAGTAAAAAAATAGATTATTTAGAATATCAAGTTCATGAACTTGGGAAAGATAAAAAGATTATTTTAGATAGTTTTAGTTATTATGTAGGTTTAGGAGAGAATGCTATTAGTTATGTAAATAATAATAGATATCAAAAGGGAGCTTGTGATTATGTTACTTTATCACATAGACGTATAAGTTATCCTAATATTAAACTTAATTATTTAAATCCATTAAGTTTTATTTTTGATTTGGAAGTAAGAGATGTTGCTGAATATATTAAAAGTGCCTTTTTTTATGAAGCAGAAGCTTTAAGTTATTTGAAAGAAGCTTTAAAAATATATTTTTTTAGTCCTTATAGTTTAACTTTATTATATGCAAGACTTCTTTATCCGTCTTATTATTTTGATTTATATGAAAAAGTAATGAATAATCAATTAGAAGAAGAAAGTCTTATTCCAATTATAGAAAAAGCAGAAGCTTATGAACAATTTTTAAAAGATGCTTATATTGAAATTAGTAAATATGCATCTATTGATAATGTTTTTTGGATATTAAAAGAGTTATAACTCTACGTTTATAACTCCTTTGATTGTAGGAATCTTACTTTTAATTAAAGCTTCAATTCCATAAGTTATGGTATCATCTTGAAAAAAACAATTTGCACAAGCTCCAGTTAGTTTTATATATACATAATTATCTTCTAGACGAATAAACTCTATGTTTCCACCATCTTCTAAAAGATATGGTCTTAATTCATCAATAATTTTTTTTACTTCTTCTTCCATGTTATCACCTATTTCATTATAAAAGAAAATGTTTTGTAAGTAAAGAAAAACATGATATAATAATGAACAGGTGAATATTATGTACAAAATAGGGGATATTATAAAATGTAAAATAACGGGATTTAAAGAATACGGTATTTTTGTTAAAATGGATGATAAATATAATGGGTTAATTCATATTTCAGAAATTAGTGATAGTTTTGTGCAAAATGTTGCTGATTATGGTGAAGTAGGAGAAGAAATATATGCTGAGATATTACAAATAGATGAGGATACTAAACAAATAAAATTGTCTATTAAAAATATCAATTATCAATTAGATGGAGAATATAAGGAACAAAGTGATAAAAATGGGTTTCTTCCTTTAAGGGAACACTTAAATGTTTGGATAAATGAAAAATTAAATGAGATGAATGATAAGAAATAAATGCTATTTGATGTTAAAATAAAAACCTAGGAGTTACCTAGGCTTTAATATACTTAAGTTGGTGCCCAAGGCCGGACTTGAACCGGCACGAGTTTTAACACCCGCAGGATTTTAAGTCCTGTGCGTCTACCTATTCCGCCACTTGGGCAGGCACTTGTCTTAATAAATAAGACTATTTAAGTATAATATTTTTTTTGTTCTTTTGCAAGTCTTTTTTTAAAAAAATTATAAATTGTTATAAAAAGTTTTAAATTATGAAAATAAACACAATAAAAAATAGAGAAATATGGTTGACATGATATCATATCTTTGCTATAATTTCTGTGTTACCCGGTAAAACGGAGGAATACCCAAGTCTGGTTGAAGGGACCGGTCTTGAAAACCGGGAGGTCGAGCAATCGGCGCAGGGGTTCGAATCCCTTTTCCTCCGCCACTTAATTTTACATCGCGGGATGGAGCAGTCTGGTAGCTCGTCGGGCTCATAACCCGAAGGTCGTTGGTTCAAATCCAGCTCCCGCAACCATGGTTCGTTAGTCTAGAGGCCTATGACGTCTGCCTGTCACGCAGAAGATCACGGGTTCGAATCCCGTACGAACCGCCATTTTTTTGGCTTCATAGCTCAGTCGGTAGAGCAGAGGACTGAAAATCCTT
Source organism: uncultured Bacilli bacterium (assembly GCA_947856335.1). Taxonomy (GTDB): domain Bacteria; phylum Bacillota_I; class Bacilli_A; order RF39; family UBA660; genus Caccenecus. The sequence continues at coordinate 6,282 of CANUCD010000055.1, forward strand.
GTGTCGCTGGTTCAATTCCCGCTGGAGCCACCATTTTATTAATTACTACTTATATGATAAGTAGTTTTTATTTTGTTTATTAATTTTTTGCGGAAAATGTTTATTAATTTTTTGCGGAAAAACTATTGACATATAGCTTTAATATTGGTATTATTGTTTATGTCCAAAGCAGTTTGGGCGATTAGCTCAGTTGGTTAGAGCACCTGCCTTACAAGCAGGGGGTCATAGGTTCGAGTCCTATATCGCCCACCATTTTTTATGCCGACATAGCGTAACTGGCAGCGCAACTGACTTGTAATCAGTAGGTTGGGGGTTCGACTCCCTCTGTCGGCACCACTTTTGGAGGGATAGCGAAGTGGTCAAACGCGGCAGACTGTAAATCTGTTCCTTCG
>CANUCD010000056.1 GCA_947856335.1 uncultured Bacilli bacterium
ATGCCTAAGTTTTTAATTTATACGATATTTGGTTCTCTTATTTGGAATTCTGTTTTAACTATTATTGGAGCTAAAGTAGGAGATAATTGGGAATCAATATTAGGTATTTTTGATAATTTTTCTCATATTGTTTTAATTATTTTAATTATATTATTTGTTTTAATTGTAGGTATATTCTATTATAAAAGGCTTCATAAAAAGAAGAAAGCGTGATGATATGAAAAGGGGATTTGCTCTTTTAGAAACTATTATTGTTATTACTTTTGTTGCTGTTTCTCTTTTAATGTTATATGGTACATTTACGAATATGATAGAGAAAAAAGAGAGAAGTTTGATGTATGATGATGTATCACATATTTATGAGTTATATTATTTAAAAGAATATTTATTATTAGGGGGAATAGATGATTCATCTAGTATTAAGAAGTTAACTTGTGATGATTTTAATTATTCTAGTTGTTCTATTTTATTTAAAGAGTTTTCTATTTTAGAATTATATCTTGTACCATATGGGTATGAAGTAGATACTAATTACTCATTTTATTCATATTATCAAACATTATCAAATGATGAAGAATATGATTATTTGTTAGTGGCAAGATTTTTAATAGAAGATAGGGATAATTATGCCAGTATTGGGGTGAATATTCATGAATAAGAGAGGTTTTACAATTATTGAACTACTTATTAGTATTCTTTTATTATCTATTGTACTACTTCTTTTATTAAAAGTAATGGCTTCTTTAGAAGTAGTTAATCATGATATGAGTTATGCTAGTGATGATGAAATAAGTAGAACAAAGATTATTAAAAATATTGAAGAAAGTATGATTCATAATCATTTAAATGGCTTATTTATTGAATCTAATGAAGAGAAGACGATTATTCATTTACAGATGGATAATAATAAAACAATAGAAGTAACTAATAAAGCAATAATATTTGATAATGAGAAGTATCAACTTAAAAGTAAGAATGCTACTTATGATAGATGTATAAAGTATCAATATGTTGATTTAGAAAATAATTATTATTTAGTTACTTTTACAATACCTGTTTTAATTGATAATAAAAATACAACAATTCATGATGATTTAACATTTACATATATGGGTTTAAAGAATGATACAACAAGCTATATGAAAGATTATTCTTGTTAGATAATAATTATAAGAATAATACTAATTATGGTATGAATTATTCTACCTTTTAAGAAATATTTATATTTTATTAAACTTTCTTCAAGAATAGCTTTTACTTGAGTATGAATACTAATGCCACCAAAAGATATAATACTAATTGCTATTAGTTCTTTTAGTTTTATAGTAATATGAAGATATTCTAAGTGATGTAATCCACTGGTTATTTCTAGGAAGCCTGATGTAATAGTTGTAAAAAGCAGGTTTTCTTTTATGGGATAACTAACTATTAAATTAAGAAGCATATAAAAAGCAATAGTTCCTAAAATCATAAGAAGAACATTCATAGTTTTTTTAATACTTGATGTAATATTTAAGTTTTCATTTCTTATGATTAGATTATAGCTAGATAAAGGAGGAGCTTTTTTTCTTATTAGGATACCTATTATGATATTAGATATATAATGAATAATTATGATTTTTATAACAGTTTTAGTATCAAAAATAGCACTTAGAGTAATACTTAAAAAAAGGGGATTAGAAAAATAAGTAAACATTAGAAGATGATTTGCTTCATCTGTTTTTATTTGTTTGTTATTTACTAGTTCTTTTAATATATAAGCATTACTTGGAGTACCACTTAATAAACTCATGATAAGTACGTAAGATGCTATACCACTTGTTTTAAATATTTTAGGGAAAATTGATTTAAAAAGATGATAAAAATAGATGGGAATGTTTTTTTGAATTAAAATATCGTTAATGATGAGCATAGGAAATAAAGAGACAAATACTTTTCTTAAAAATAAGTTTACAGCATCTATTAAAGTAGTAGCAACTATTTTGTTATGAGTAATTAGAAAAGTAATTATAAGAAAGCACATAAAACAAAATGACAAGTCTTTTAATTTTTTCTTCATAAAACCCTCTTTATTTGATATAATTTATTAGGTGATATTCATTGTTTACTAAAATATATGAGAGTATTAAAAATTTTATTAAAGAGAATTATAAAGAATTATTGATTTTATTAGCAATTTTTTTGCTATTTATGATTAAACTACCTTATTCTATTTATACACCAGGTGGGACTGTTAATTTAAATGATAGAATAAAAGTAGATGGTGGTTATGAAAAAGATGGGACATTTAATATGTCTTATGTTTCTATGGTTAGAGGTTCTATTCCTTTTTTGCTTATTTCTTATGTTATTCCTGATTGGGATATTGTTCCATCTAGTATGATTACTATTGAGGGAGAAAATATGGATGAGATGCTAGAAAGAGAAAAGCTTTATATGCAAGAGAGTATAGATGCTGCTATAATAAATGCTTATAAAGAAGCAGGAAGAAATATTCAAATTACGGGTACTAAAAATTTAGTTAGTTATATTTCTTTAGAAGCTGATACTAATCTAAAAATTGGTGATGAAATAGTTAAGGTTAATGATAAAGATATTTCTTCTTTAGAAGATTTGCAGAAAGTTATTGGTGAACTTAAAAGCAATGAGGAAGTAGAGCTAAATATTTTACGAGATGGAAAAGAAAAAACATGTAGAGCTAAGACTTATCAAAGTGATGATGGAACTAAAATAGGGGTAAGTCTTCTTACTACTTATGAATATGAAGCTCATCCTAGTGTTACAATCGAAAGCAAAGCTAGTGAGGCTGGTTCTAGTGGGGGCTTAATGATGAGTCTTGCTATATATAATCAATTAGTTAAAGAAGATATTACAGGTGGTAAAAAAATTGTTGGAACTGGGACGATTGATATTAGTGGAAATGTAGGAGAAATAGGTGGGGTTAAATATAAACTAATTGGTGCAGTTAAGGATGATGCTGATATATTTATTTGTCCGGAAGAAAATTATTCGGAAGCAATTAAAGTGGCTTTAGATAAAGAATATGATATTACAATTATTAGTGCTTCTACATTTAATGAAGCAATAAAAAAATTAGAAGAGTTAAACTCATCTAATTAAATTAGTAATATTTTCGGGAATGCGTAATCTAGTAGCATTCTTTTTTATTTGTTCTTCATCTAAAGAAGAATTTTTACATAGTATTAAAAATTTGTTAGCATCTAATTCATTTGGTATAGCAAAATAGATTGGTAAAACCATATTAGAATATTTTATATCTTGGTTTAGGGTAGAAGCTATTTTAGATACTCTTTTAGGAGATATAAATTCGCCAAAAGTAATAATTGTTCTAAGTGTATTTGTTGGTATTTCTTCATCTATAATATGAAATTTTTTTATTTTTTCTTCAAATAGAGATGTTTTATCATAATCTTTTTGTTTTAAAAAGAGGGTTCTTATTATATCAAAATCAATTTGATTTATATTTTCTTCTTCAAGGTAGTTAATCAACAATTCTAATTTAGTTAATCTTTTTAATAGTTCATCTTTGTTTGATGAGATAATAGTTTCATAAAGACATTCAAATAAACCATAGGTGAATTTACGGGGAGTTTTTATGATAATTCGAAACATTTTTTGGATTTCAGTTTTCAGGGATGGATATTTTTTAGAAGCTAGAACTAAAATATTTTCCATGAATTTTTGAATAAGTAATTCTTGTCTTTTGGCTAGTTTGGTTATTTTGTCTTTATCCCAAGGAAGAGATATTATTTCTCCATCATAAGAAAATAGAATTTTGTTAGTCATAAATTCATTTTCACTAAAATTCATGATTTTAGGTTTATAAAAAGTAATAGCTTTATCTTTTAATGTTCCACTTACATACATACTTATTTCCTCCTTTTTTTATAATCATCTAGAAAGTAATATTTTTTATTATCTTGGCGATAGCCTAATACTTGATTTAAATTGATATTTTCCATACTCTTAAAAATATTATAGTCTATATAGGGATTTTTTTCTCTTAGTTCACTAATTAGTTTTTTTATTTCTTTTCTTTTACTTTTTTCTTCATCTATTTTACTTTCTAAAGTCATTTTACATGCACAATTTAGGAAAGTTAATTGGTTAAATTTAGCCCAAGATATAATATCTTTTTCTTTAATATAAATCATGGGTCTAATTAGTTCTAAACCTTTAAAGTGCTCACTATAAAGTTTGGGCATCATAGTTTTAATTTCTGCTCCATAAAGCATAGAAAGTAGGTTTGTTTCTATTACATCATCAAAGTGATGACCAAGAGCTATTTTATTACATCCAAGGTTTTTGGCTTTGTTATATAAATAGCCTCTACGCATTCTTGCACACATATAGCATGGACTTTTATGATTCATGACTTCTACGGAAGCAAAAATATCACTTTTAAAAATTTCAATAGGTATATTTAGAATTTCGGCATTTCTTTTAATTAAATCTAGATGTTTTTTAGTATAACCTGGATTCATTACAACAAAATAAGCATCAAACTTTATTTTACCATGTCTTTTTATTTCTTGAAAACATTTTGCCATTAAAAATGAATCTTTACCACCACTTATACATACCATAATTGTATCATTTTCTTCTATTAGGTTATAATCTCTTATAGCTTTAGTAAATTTACACCATATTTCTTTACGATACTTCTTTATAATACTTCTTTCTATTTCTTGATATTTTTCCATAATAACCTCGCAATTGATTGTATTATATCTTAAATGGGCTTTTTAATCAAGTTTTCGTTTTAAGAATGAAAAGATAGTTCATACAGTATCTGGGGAGCAATAAATGAAAAAAGCCCTTTAAATAAGAGCTTTTTAATCACTAAATGGTGCACGTGAAGGGACTCGAACCCCCATGGAATGAACCGCTAGATCCTAAGTCTAGTGCGTCTACCAATTCCGCCACACGTGCATAGATGGTGGACCTCGTAGGACTCGAACCTACGACCGCCCGGTTATGAGCCGGATGCTCTAACCAACTGAGCTAGAGGTCCGTGTGACTTTATAAGTATAACATAAGGCTTAAATAAAGTAAATATATAAATTTTAAAAATATTTAATTATTATGAAAATATTATAATTACTAATATGTTTTTCTTGTTATTTCGTTTTACAATTTACTTTTTTCATGTTATACTTTTATTAAGTTAGGAGTGAAGAAAATGGAAAATAAATATTATCTTGCTATAGAAGAAAAACCTAATAATTATTTTCCGATTGACTTACGAAATTTAAAAATATTTCATAATCGTATGACAACCTCTTTAGAAGAAATAGATGCTTTAACTCTAAATTTTACTAAACAAGAAATATTAGAAGCAATAAAAGAAGCTAATTTATTAGATGTTCAAAAGACGATGCCCCTTGTAGTAATTTATTATGAAAATAAATATACAAGAAAGATAGAAGCATTAACTAAAGAAAAAAAGTATGATATGTGGAAATTATTAGATGAAAAATATCAAGATAAAGTGTTTGTAAATAAGATTGTTAATTTTTTAAATCATAAAATAGATGATACGAAGTTAGAAAAATTAAAGGTAAGTCGTGATAAAGAAGAGTTTTTACAAGTATTAGGTAATCTTCCATATTTTATGCAAAGAAAGTTGTATTTATATTTATATGGATAGTTATATAGATTCTTTTAAAGAGTATTTAGTAGAAGAAATTGATTATTCTAATAAAACAGGAATAACTTATAAAGAAGCCTTAAATGAATATAAAAAGTTTTTAAATACTAATCATTATTCATTTTTAAATATTAGTAGTGATATAGCAAATCAATATAAAGCTTATTTAATTAAGAAAAACTATGAGAGTAAAACAGCTTCTTTATATTTGAGTGCAGTAAGAACTTTTTATCAATATTTAGTTGAAATAAAAGCAACTAGTAGAAATCCTTTTCTTTCAGTTCGTAATCCTAAAGTAGTAAAAAAATTACCTAATTTTTTAAATCATAGTGAAAATGAAAAATTATTTTCCTCATCTAAAATACAGGATGATTTAGGCTTTCGTAATGAATTTATTATTGAATTTTTATATACGACTGGTCTTCGGGTAAGTGAACTTTGTAATGTTAAAATGCAAGATTTTATTATGGGTGAGGGAAAACTTCGGGTTATGGGAAAGGGAAGTAAAGAGAGAATTGTTTTTTATAAAGCAAGTAATCCTAATATGTTTGATACGTATATAAATGTTATTCGTCCAAGAATTTTAAATGGGATAGAAAGTGATTATTTAATTGTAAGTAAGACAGGAAAGTTAAGTAGTAGAAGTATTGAGAAGATTGTAAAGAATATAGCTTTAAATAAAGATGTAAAAAGCAAGGTTACTCCTCATACCTTGAGACACTCTTATGCAACTGATTTATTAAATCGAGGGGCAGATATTAGAAGTGTAGGAGAGTTATTAGGTCATGAATCTTTAAGTACAACTCAAATTTATACTCATGTTACAATTGATCATTTAAAAGAGGTATATAATAAAACTCATCCTCGTAAATAATAAAGTATAACCAAAAATTATACTTTTTTTAATGAAAAAAAACGGTTCGACAAAAAATGACATAAAAAAGAATTAAAGTGTGTTATTGTG
>CANUCD010000057.1 GCA_947856335.1 uncultured Bacilli bacterium
AAAAAATAACTCTTTTTGAGTTATTAAGCATTTTCTTCATCTACTTCACTTACTACATATAGTTGTAGATTTAATTGTTGACCTGCTATTTCATCGGCAACCAATTCTTCATCTAACCAAACATATAAGTTTTTAGAGGTCGTTAGTGATGCTCCAGCAGCAAGAGTTCCTGAATCAACTAAATAATAAGTTGTATTATTTTCGTTAATTGTATCCGTAATACTTGTTAATACTTTAGATGAAGTTCCATCAGTTGATATTTTTATGCTGCTTAGAGGGATAGTATTGCCACTTCCACCATAAATATAAATCTTATAAGTTGCTGGTAAGTTACTATCTTTATTTTCAACCGTGTATGTAACTTTATTGGTACTATTTGTTCCTAGTGCATCTTCTTCTGTAGCTGGTTCTTTTAGAGTTAGGGCTGTAAACTTAGAGAGTGTTAACTCTAGATTTCCTGCAGTTATTACTTGATCTTCTGTGTTTTTGTTTACGTTAAAAAATATAGCATAACTAACACCTATTAAAGCTAGTGTTACTAAGACAACTGCTATGGCTATGATTGTTGTTTGCTTTTTGATAATATCTTTTATCTTCATATACTATCACCATATTTTAATAATACCAAAGTATCTCATAAAATACAAGATAAATTTATCATTTTCTGTAATTTTTGATAAGAAAAAAACATAATTTATAAAAATCATGCTAATTCATAGTGATAATTGATATTTTCTTCATCTATTTTAGTATCTATTTTATATCCTACTCTACTTGCTTTAATATTATTACTATCTAAAATATAGATATAAGTATCATCTTCTTTGTAGTTTTGGAAATTTTCTAATTTACTTTTTACACCGTTAATTGTAATAATTTCTTCATTACAATTTTTATCAGCGACTAATAATACTTGATATGATTGATTGATGTGATAACCATTATTTACTATAACATTATCAAAGCCATCTACGTGATTTAGCATAAGTTCAAGTGGCATAGAAGCACTAACCGTCCTATTTAATTCATTATTAAAGTGATTACTTAGAATTTGCCAAAGTGGTATTGATAAAAATACAAATACTAATACTATAATTATTTCAATTATAGTGTGAAATATCATTTTATTAACCATAATAACCCCCAAATTTGATAAAAATTATACTATACTTATATATAAATGTCAAATTTGTGTCAAAAAAAATAAGCCGAAGCTTATTTTACAACAATACTTACAATTTTTCCCTTAACAACTATTACCTTGATTATCTCTTTATTTTCTAGGTGTTTTCTTACGTTTTCGTTTGCTAAAGCAAGATTTTTGATTGTTTCTTCAGTATCAGTGTTTTTTATCTTGATTTCTCCTCTTAATTTACCATTTACTTGGACGCCAATAGTTATTTCTTCATCAACTGTTTTAGCATCATCATAAATAGGCCATGTTGATTCACATATTGGTTTATATCCAATCATTTGGTTTAACTCTTCGGTAATATGAGGAGCAATTGGATTTAGAAGTGTTAATAATATTTGATAATCTTTTTTGGTAATTTTTTCTTGTTCATCATATTTGCCTGCTAAAATCATAAGTGTTGATACGGCTGTATTATATCCTAGATGTGTTAAATCATATTCGACTTTCTTAATACTTTTATTGATAATACTCTCAAGAGACATAGAAATACATTCATTATCTATTACTTTTTCTTTTAAGCGAATAACTTTATCAATAAATCTTTTGCATCCCTTTAGTGAATCAGTACTCCATGGACTATCTTGTTCATAATCACCCATGAACATTTCATAGACGCGAAGTGTATCTGCTCCATATGCTTTTACAATATCATCAGGGTTAATAACATTACCCTTTGATTTACTCATTTTACTATTATCACTACCAAGTACCATACCATGGCTTACTCTTGTATCAATCATCTCTTTATTAGGAACTAGACCAATATTATATAAGAACTGAACCCAGAATCTAGCATAAAGTAAGTGTCTTGCCGTATGTTCCATTCCCCCATTATACCAGTTTACTTTATTCCAGTATTTCATGTTTTTCATACTAGCAAATTCATGATCGTTGTGAGGATCCATAAATCTTAGGAAATACCAAGATGAGCCAGCCCAGTTTGGCATAGTATCAGTTTCTCTTTTGGCAGGATGTCCACATTTTGGACAAGTTGTATTTACCCAGTCGGTTATTTTAGCAAGTGGAGATTCACCATTATCAGTTGGAACATATTCAGCAACATCTGGTAAAAGTAGAGGTAAATCTTCTTCATTCATAGGTACCCATCCACATTTAGGGCAATTTATCATAGGAATTGGTTCACCCCAGAAACGTTGTCTTGAGAATATCCAATCACGCATTTTATAATTTACTTTCTTTTTACCACACTTATTTTCTTCTAAATATTGAAGCATTTTATGAATAGCTTCTTCTTTATTTAGTCCGTTTAAGAAATCAGAGTTAATATGAATACCGTCTCCTACCATAGCACCTGGCATTAGAGCATATGAGAATGTTTTTTTATGTAATTCATCTTTTACTTCGTCTAAAATAGTAGATTTATCACACCACTCAAGAGTAAATGTCTCATCAGTTTCTCTGTTGGTATTTTCTAATTTATTACTTTTTAATTTGAAGAAGAAACCAGTTGATTCAATATTAAAATATTTTTTCTTGTTATATGCATAGTAGTGATGATTTATTTTAGGTAGAGTGTATACTAATTCAATATCTTTATATCCTGTTTCTTCTAATATTTCTCTTTTAGCACACTCTAGAGGAGTTTCATTTTCTTTAATTGTTCCACCAATAAAGAGACGTCCTCCTAGGTCATGCCAATTTAAAGTTAAGTATTTATCACTTGATTCATCATATAAAATAGCAACAATACTGTTTTTCTTTGTTTCATCTTTATTTTTAGTACCTGTTACTTCCTCTAATACTTGAATAATGGGAATATTAAATTTACAAGCAAACTCATAGTCTCTTTCATCATGAGCAGGTACAGCCATAATAGCACCTGTTCCATAACTTTTTAGAACATAATCACTAATATAAATTGGTATTTTCTCGTTATTTACAGGATTTATTGCATAAGCTCCTGTGAATACTCCTGTTTTTTCTTTATTTAGTTCCGTTCTTTCAAGTTCATTTTTATGACTACATTCTTCTTGATATTTTTTAACTTCTTCTTTTTGTTCTTTAGTAGTAATTTCATCTACTAGTTCATGTTCAGGTGCTAAAACACAGTAGGTTGCTCCAAAAAGAGTATCACAACGAGTTGTAAAGACTGTAAACTCTTTATCAGAATTAGCTATTTTAAAAGTTACTTCAGCACCTATAGATTTACCTATCCAGTTTATTTGACCTAGTTTTACTTTAGGGGCAAAATGGGTATCATCTAATCCTGTTAGTAAATCTTCGGCATATTCACTCATTTTTAGCATCCACTGGCTTTTATTTTTTTGAATAACACTTGCCCCACATCTTTCACATACTCCTCCTGCTGCATCTTCATTAGATAAAACAGTTTTACAATTTGGACACCAATTTACTGGTACTGTGGCTTTATAAGCCATATTGTGTTTATAAAACTCTAGGAATTGCCACTGTGTCCATTTGTAGTATTCGGGGTCAGTTGTTGAAAATTCTCTTGACCAATCAAAAGAGAACCCTAAAGTTTTCATCTGTCTTTTGAATGTTTTAATATTTTCTTTTACGGCTTCTTTGGGGTGAATATGATTTTTGATGGCATACCCTTCTGCTGGTGCTCCAAAAGCATCCCATCCCATAGGATATAAAACATTTTCGCCTTGTAATCTTTTCATTCTAGCTAAAGCATCTTGGGCTGTATAACTTCTTACATGACCAACGTGTAATCCTGTACCTGATGGATATGGGAATTCTACTAAGATATAGTATGGCTTTTTAGAACTATTATCTATTGCTTTAAATGATTCGTGTTCATCCCAATAATTTTGCCATTTCTTTTCTATTTCGTTAAAATTCATTTTTTCTTCTCCTCCTTGTGTAATAGATGTCTACCATATATTTCATATAATGAATAAATAAGACCAAATAGTAGGGTAAAAGCCACTAACAACTGCCATATAATTGCAAATGGAAGTAACATAACTATACTTGATACAAGTGATATAATAAAAGCATTTATTAGTGATATAACAATAATTATTTTATCTAATTCTAATTTTTTATCATTTAATTTAAACTTGGCTTTTAAATAATCTACTTCACTAATACTTTTTATTTTCTTTTTCTTTCCTTTTTTAGTTACTCCTTTAGTTTTAATTAAAGTAAGTTTTCTTTTGTTGATTAAAAAGTAATCGACTAAAAAAACAATTATAAATAATATTATAAAAATATAGAGTGATAATAAATATTCGTTCATAAAAAACCTCCTCATATAAAAAGATGGTAACTAAAGGGCGAAATTATCCGCGGTACCACCTTGATTTATCACTTATGTCTTTAAGGGGACTAACCCATATACTCCAAAAAGCAAGTTCATAATTTATCTTTATTCGTTTGCATCAACCACGAACTTTCTTAAAAAGATGCCTTATTACTACTCTTTTCTTCCACGTATTTAGATATATTTTACTAAATTTCTGAGACATATTCAAGTAGTTTTATAAACATTCTTACGAAAACATCTTGTAGACCTTTTCTTTTTAGTTTTCTTATTTCAATTCTTTTCTTGTTTATTTCTAGATTACTAAACATAATAGAAGCTATACTTTCTTTTAAGTTAGTTTTTATTTTAGCATCACTAATAATAGAGTTAATATCTTCATTGATTAGTCTTACGGCATCAATTTCAATATCACGACCTTTACAATTGATAGTAAGTTGACTAGTTGTTGGTATACCTTTGGCAATGACAATAAAATCGTTTTCATCAACAAAGGATTCTATAGGTATTTCTGTATCGTTGATATATGCTTTTACATCTTCTGCTTCTCTTGTATTTCTAAAACGTATTTTATAGTTACGGGTTTTAGGAATAATTCCAGTTTTTCCCTCTATTGGTCTAATAATTAGAGTATAGTTATTAGCTAGATAGTTATAATCTATTGCTGTTATAATATAGTATCCTTCTTCATTTAGACGTGATATACCATCATCTTCATACAAGCGATAAATATTACTTCTTCCGGGGAAAACATGAATTTCTAAGCCTTCTGGGGGGTTAGTATCATTTAGATTATCTCCTAGTATAGCAAGAGGGATTATTGAACCACTTTTGGCAAAGACAGGATAATCTTCATCTTTATAGAATGCTACATATTTACGATTACCTGGGAACTTTTTACCAGTTTTAAAATCATACCATGTTCCTTTGGGTAAAAATATTTGTTCTACACATCTATTCATGACATTATCTTGTTTTTTAGTAATAGCTTTTACTAATAATTCACTTCCAAAATAATATTCATTTTTATAGGCTGGTTCATCATATACTTCTGGATAGCTGTAATATAATGGTTGGATAAGAGGTAAACCTGTTTTGTGATATTTATAATTTTCGGTATATAAATAAGGAATAAGTCTTTGTCTTAACTCACAGTATTCTTTAGCTATAGTATATGTTTTAATATCCCATGTCCATGGTTCTCTTTTGTAGTAGTGTCCTCTTTCGCTAGCGAGTCTAAATATTGGACTAAAACAACCAAACTGTATATATCTTATATATAACTCACTATCTTCCATTCCACCTTTATATCCACCTATATCATGACTCCACCAAGAAATACCTAGATTTGAGGCACTGGAATTAAATGATGGTAAATAACTTAAGGTATCAAAACCAACATTGGTTTTTCCTGAGTAGTGAGCTCCATATAAATGACTAGCTATTAAACCATTTCTAGATAAGAGAAAAGGTCTTTGATGATTATCTTTGGTATAGTTCATGAAATGATAGTGATTTAATGCTCTTAGAGTATCATAGTCATAGTTATAATCTAGCCAATAAAAATCTATTCCTAGACTATCTAATGGCTTTATTAAGTGATTAAAATAGATACTTATAAATGTTTTATCAAAGACATTTAGAGGGATTCTTCTAGTGTTTATTAGTCCTAGTTCGGTTGCTATTAGTCTAAAGTTTTCTTCATGATCGCCAATACCCTCTACAGGATCTAAGTTTATTCCTACTCTTACGCCTCTTTCATGCATATATGTTGTAAATTGATAAGCATCAGGGAATAATTCTTGATTAAAAGTAAATCCTGTTTTAAATTTATTTAAGTCTCTTTTATCTTTTAAGTGCCAAAATTCATTTAATA
>CANUCD010000058.1 GCA_947856335.1 uncultured Bacilli bacterium
TTTATGATAAACTATTTTGTTCAAAAGCACTTTATTTTCTATAATAAAAAGGAGAGACAAAATGAAAAAATATAATACTTTAATATCTCTTTTATTAAGTATTTTTACATCTTTTGCTTTATTATTTGAAATAACAGAAAAAGGTCTTAAAATAGGTAGAAGTAACACGATGATGTTTACATATCTTGTCTTAGCACTTTTTCTCTTTGTATTTTACCAAAAATATTTAGGTAAATTTAAAGGAAAAACTACTTTTAGAGTGATAGCTATCATTTTTAGTTTATTACTAACCCTAGGATATAGTTATGATATCGCTGGTAATTCCAGTCTAGTTTTTAGTAGTATTTCAAATATTTTGTTTTCAGTAATAAAAATAATTGGTATATATGCTTTAATATCAACATCTATTCACTTATTAAATGATATTATTGTAAAAAAAAAGTTAAAAAACACTCCACTTCCTAAAATACTAACTCTTTTTGATAAACATCCCTTTCTCTTCAGTTTTATAGTCATCCTAATTTGTTATTTACCATATATAATTGCTTATTATCCCGTTATTATCAATTATGATGCTGCTAATCAAATAAAAGAAGTAATGGGAATGCATACTAGATATATGGATAGTGTTATTCTACTTAATCCTGATGTTACTATAACTAATTTTAATCCTATAATACATACATTGTTAATTGGTGGTTTATTTAAACTAGGTTATTTAATAGGAAATGTAAATTTTGGTATGTTTCTTTATTCAATAATACAAGTAACAATTGTTATTTCAAGTTTTTCCTATGCTATTTATTATTTAAAGAAAGAAAATGTTAATAATAAACTAATATTACTAGTATTAGGAGTGTTTTCACTTGTTCCACTATTTCCCTTTTATGCTATGACGGCAGTAAAAGATGTCATCTTCTCAAGTCTTATCTTAATTTATGTTATTAAATTATATGATATTATAAAATATAAGCAAACCATAAAACAATATATCTTCTTTTTCTTTCTTATCTTACTAATCACTTTATTTAGAAATAATGGTATATACACTATTTTACTTAGTTTACCATTTCTTTTCTATAAAAATAAGACAAGAAAAGCTCTCATAATCATCTTAATTTTAAATATTTCATTATATATCGGCTATAACAAAGTTTTATTACCCCACCTTGAAATTGCTAATACAAGTATTAGGGAAGTATTATCTGTTCCGTTCCAACAAACTGCAAGACTAGTTAAATACTATGATGATGAAATAAGTGATGAAGATAAATTGATTATAGATAAAGTTCTAGATTATGACACTCTAGCAGATAGATATGACCCAGAATTATCTGATGATGTTAAAAATGAATTTAATAAATATACAACGGATGAAGAATTAAAAGAATACTTTTTAGTATGGCTTAAATATTTATTTAGAAGACCAGGCGTATATATAGATGCAACTATAAATAATATCTACGGTTATTTTTATCCTAATACAAGCAAATGGTATATATATACTAAATTAAATGAAAAACTACCTGAAGCAGGATTTAACTATCACTATAATAATCTAGATGGTATTAGAAGTGTTTTATCGGGATATGCTGAAGCTTATCCATATATTCCTATTATAGGTATTATTGCTAATATAGCTTTTGTTGTATGGACATATATTCTTTTAATAGGTATTCTTACTGTAAATAATTTAAAAAAATATTTAATACTATTACTACCATCTCTATCCCTAATATTAGTATGCATTGTAGGACCTGCTAATACTTATTTTAGATATATTCTTCCTTGCATATTTTCACTACCACCTCTTTTATGTTTGCTCTATCAACAATTAACTAATAAACAGGAGTAATTATGAATAAAACCCTACTAAATCTTATTTTAGCAACTCTTCCCAGTGATATTCTAAAAGATTTATTTTTTCAAAACTTAATAAATACCATTGATTTAGATTTTAAAATATGTGGTAAAATAAATGTTAATGAACAATCTTTAGAAGCTCTAAAAATCATAGCGCCTCATCTTTTAAATCTTTTTGATAAAATAACAAACAAAGATGAACTTTTAAATTTATGCTTTTATTATCCTGATAAACTATTATTTTTATCTATTACTAAAAAAAATAATAATTATGAAATAACTTTAAAAACAACAAATGGTACAGAAACTAAAATAGTATCATTCATACTAAATAACCAATTAAAAAAAATAAAAACAACTACTCTAAAACATGAATTAGGTCTTATAACTGATTATAAAAGTGCTATATACTTATATGATAATTCGTATCAAAAAATAAAAGACCAAAAACATACAGAAGAAATATCAACAGACTTTGCTAATCTCTTTTTTATCCCCCAATCTCTATCTTTATTCTTTTATTTAAACTTTCATAAATACTATAAAGAACTTAATAAATATCGCTTATTTAAAGAAATGGAACTAGAAATATTAACCCGTCCTATAAATCAAGAATACGAACTATTAGAACCCATGAAAATAAGTGCTCTAAAAACTAAAATACATTATTTAACAACTAATGAAAAACAAAGAGAAAAACTAAATAGAATAATAAATGAAATAAGTAAAGTTATAGATAAAGAAGAAATTGTAATATCCAAGCTTTTGTTTGAAAGTATATTAAAATATATTTTAGATTTTACTCAAGATATGATTTATACATCAGGTATTATTATAACTAAAGAATATGTTGCATTTAACCATTATAAAGTTACTATTACAGCACTTGATATTATAATAAATAAAAGTATAATTACCCCAAAAGAAGCTCAAGAATTATTTCTTATTGGTAAAAACAATCAAGATAAACCACACTTAGAAGAATTCTTTGGTTTATCAAAAACAAGATAATGTCTTGTTTTTTTCTTGTAATTTATGCTATAGTAGGAAAGGAGGATAAATTATGAATGAGACAATTATTAAAAATATATGTGAAGAATTAAATATAAAAGAATATCAAGTAAAAAACACCTTAAACTTACTTATGGAGGGAGCAACTATTCCTTTTATAGCAAGATATAGAAAAGAAGCAACTAAAGGTTTAGATGAAAATGCTATTAACACTATAAATGAAACATATACTTATCAAGTAAACTTACAAAAAAGAAAAGATGATGTAATAAGACTAATAGATGAAAAAGGTTTACTTACGGATGAATTAAGAAAAAGTATTATGGCATCTTCTAAACTAATTGAAGTTGAAGATTTATATCGTCCATATAAAGAAAAGAAAAAAACAAAAGCAACAATAGCAATTAAACTAGGTTTAGAACCACTTGCTAAAGAAATATTAAAAGAAAATAAAAATATAATAGAAATATCTAAAAAATATATAAGTGATTCCATTCCTAATACTAGTTTTGCTATAGAGCAAGCATCTTTTATAGTCGCTGAAAATATATCAGATAATGCAACATATCGTAAATATATAAGAAATATGATGTATAAAAATGGTATAATCCATTCTACTAAAAAGAAAAACAGTGTTGATTCTGATAATACTTATGAAATATATTATAACTATGAAATAAAAACTAAATGGATAAAACCTCATCAATTACTAGCATTAAATAGAGGTGAAAAAGAAGATATATTAAAGGTAGATATTAAATCTAATATAGATGAATATATTTATTATTTAGAACATAAACTAATTCACACCCAAAATGATACAACAATTATTTTAAAAAAATGTATTGAAGATGCTCTAAAAAGACTAATACTACCAAGTATAGAAAGAGAAATAAGAGCAGAATTAACTAAAAAAGCTGAAGAAGAAGCAATTAAAAACTTTAAAATAAACCTATATCATTTACTTATGCAACCTCCAATTAAAAGCAAAACAGTCTTAGGTTTTGATCCAGCATTTAGAACTGGTTGTAAATTAGCAGTAGTATCTAAAACAGGAGAATTATTACACATTGATGTTATTTATCCTCATGAACCACAAAATGAAATAGAAGCATCAAAAAAGAAGCTATTAGACTTAATAAAAAAATATGAAATAGATATTATAGCAATAGGAAATGGTACAGCATCTCGTGAAAGTGAAGCTTTTGTAGCTAAAACAATTAAAGAAGCAGAAAGAAAAGTATCATATATTATTGTAAATGAAGCAGGAGCTAGTGTTTATTCAGCATCTAAGTTAGCTAAAGAAGAATTTCCTAATTTACAGGTTGAACAAAGAAGTGCAGTATCTATTGCAAGACGTCTAATAGACCCATTAAGTGAACTAGTAAAGATAGATGCTAAAAGTATTGGTGTAGGTATGTATCAGCATGATGTTACCCAAAAAAAGTTAGAAAATGAATTAAACTTTGTAGTAGCAACATCAGTTAATCAAGTAGGAGTAAACATAAATACTGCATCAAAAGAATTATTATCATATATATCAGGTTTAAATAAGAAAATGATTGATAAACTCCTAGAATATAAGAAAAAAGTAGGAGTAATACTTACAAGAGAAGAATTATCTCATGTATTTAGCTCTAAAGTATATGAACAAGCAATAGGTTTTTTAAGAATACCTAATGGCACGAACACATTAGATAAAACATCTATTCACCCTGAAAGCTATCATATAGCTAAGAAATTACTAAAACTATATAACTTAGAAGAAAAAGATTTAGGAACTAAAAAAATAAAAGATACTCTAGAAAATAGTAATCTTGATTTATTAGCAAGTAAACTATCAACAGATAAATATACTTTAGAAGATATTATAAACTCTTTAATATCTCCCCTTAGAGACCCAAGAGATAATATTCCTCATCCCATACTTAAAAGTGATATATTAACAATTGATGATTTAAGTATTGGTATAAAGTTAGAAGGAACTGTAAGAAATGTAATTGACTTTGGAGCATTTATTGATATTGGTCTAAAAAATGATGCTTTAGTACATATTTCTGAAATAACAGATAAATATATAAAACATCCAAGTGAAATATTAAGTGTTGGTGAAATTGTAAAATGTAGAGTTATTGACATTGATAAACAAAGAAAAAGAGTATCACTAACGCTAAAAGACATATAATTTGACGTAAAAAAATAGATAAATTAAAAATTTTTGAAAAAAGTGTGAAAAAAGTGTTGAAATAATAATCATTTTCTGATATGATTTTTACAGTAAAGGAGGTAAACAATAGTGGAAAAGAAAAACACAGTTCTATTAACAGTAATCGCTGTAGCTACTCTATTAGTAGCAGTAGTAGGTGCAACATTTGCATACTTCACAGCTACAACTGTAGGAGATGAGAATGATGGTACTGCTCAAACTGGTACAGCAACAAAAGTAGGTGGAGTTCAACTTACAATGACAGCTACTGATGGTGATGCTGATATGGCTTATCCAGGTGGATATGTTGTAGCAGGTGCTTCTGTTGCAGCAGCTAATAGTGACGAAAATAATAATTACACTACTACTTTTGATTTAAACGGTACTATTACTAACAATACTGGTACAGAATTAAAATGGTATGTGTATGAAGTGTCAAGAGCAATTGATGACCCTATTACAGCAGGAAGTTGTGAAAGAAGAGAACAAACTCAAGCTGATGGAACTACTAGATATTGGTATGAAGGTTGTGAGTTAGATTCTGGTATTGCTACTACTTCAAGTGCTATTAAAAATGGTAAAGTAGCTGCTGCAACAGGTGAAGGCTTAACAACTCCAGGAACTGCAACTATTAAAGTAGAAGACGAAATACTAGAACCAACTGCTGGAGCTTCAGCAACTACTTATTATTACTTAGTTGTTGAATATCCAAACAATGCTAGTAATCCTCAAGATGCTGACCAAGGAAAAACAATTACAGCTAAATTAACAACTGTTGATGGAGCTAGTTCAGTTATTAAACCTGGCGCTGGAGCTTAATTAAACAAAACTATTGAAAACCTAAAATCTATCATTAAGATAGATTTTTTTTATATACTAAAATATATACATAATATTTCTAATATATACTAATATTACTAAAATAATAAAAAATAAACAAAAAATTTTGGTAATTACACGGTTTGACAAATATCGACATAAGAGTGTGCTATGATACATCTTACTTCTTAGAGGGGAGGTGTAATATGCATACAGAAGTAAAAACATCACTTAGAAATGATTTAACATTTAAACA
>CANUCD010000059.1 GCA_947856335.1 uncultured Bacilli bacterium
CTCAAAATCCAGTGGTAGCAATATCGTGTGGGTTCGAGTCCCACTATAGGCACCAATTAGTGTTTAAAAAGTTCTTATTTAAAGAGCTTTTTTGTTTTGTTACTCCCAAATTACTCTGTTTTATTTAGTGGCTCCAAAAAGTTGGACTGGGCATAAATCTTTTCTATTTAAAGGATTGTAACTTGTATTTTACTGGTTGTTTTCTTGGGACAAGTGAAAAATTATTCTCTACATTTTAAACGTATTCGTTTGGCAATTTTTATTTTCTTCAATTTGTTTTAAATTAGAACTCCAAAAATTAAAACTAACCTCATCATTAAGGGTTTTTGCTTCTTTCATCTTTATAAGTATAAAAGCTTTTTTCTCTTCGTATCCCATTATATCCCATTGTTCAGGAGAAATTTCAATTGAATTTTCTTTTAATATTCTTTCAATATTTCTTTGAGCAAAATTATAAGCAACTTGATCGTTTTGAGCTAAAGCTTCTTTCTTTTGTTTGTCTAATTCGTTTAATAAATCTGCTTTAGGATGTGAGAAAAACTTAATAGTATCATTGTCTCTAACTTTAGATTGTACCTGTGTTTTTTGGTGTTTAGGAGTTACAGTTTCTTTTTTTTCGTATTTTTTTATTTGAAAATCTATAATAACTTTAGAAATTCCATTATGTTGTAATTCGGTTAAATCTTGTTTTATAGTTAGATTATCAATATTTATTCCTTTTTCCATAAATTTTAATTTTAAGTATGCAAGACCATATTCTTGTTTAATACCAGATAAAATTGAAAATTTACTTTCATCTAAATTGCTTCCAGACATATATTCTTCATAGTGACCATTGGACCCTAGAAGAGCATTTATCAATTTATTGGTACCATAAGTGTTAATCTCACCATTTACAGATAATAATTCCATCGTTTTTATAATATATTTTTGAAAATTACCACTTGGTTTTCCAAATTGTTTTATATCACTTTGATATTTTGCTCTTGCCTCATTATAAATTAGTCTAGCACTTTTTGCTTTTAAAATAGTCTTTTCATCTATTATTTGTTTGTTATTTTCTTTCAAATAAACATTTCCTTCACTAATAATATATTTTTCTAAATAATTTTTAATTTCATTAGTTGTAAACATAATTATCACTTCCTTATAACAATATTTTAGCATAATCAATTTTATTTGTGTACATTTTTATATAATTTGTTATAATTATTTTGAGGTGTTTATATGAGAAAAGGAACAAAACATTTAAGAATAGCTAGTATTATCCAAATTATAATTGGTATTATTGGTATTCTTATAACTTATTATTTAATTGGTGAGGCAACAATAGATATTGATGCTAAGAAAGCTTTAGGAATACTTATTCTGACATATGCTAGTTATGCATTTCAAATTATTGCTGGTTTATTTGGACTTATTCTTGCTAAGAAAAATTCTTTATTTACCGTGCTTTTAGGACTTCTTTTGTTTACTTCCCAGTTAATACAGTTTATTCATACTGATAATAATATTTTATATATTATCATAAATATTGTTATGTTAATATTCCCTTATTATTATTTACATAATGCTTACTTGAATTTTAAAAAACAATAACGAAATGCTATTATTTTTTTATTCTACTGATTTTAGAGATTCTATCATATCTATCTTCTTTAGTCTTCTATTTGTAATTATTTGAACTATAACAGTAAAGAAGATAATAATTAAGAATGAGTATATATAACTTGGCCATAAAATATTGTGTAAAAATAATATGTTATCTGTTTCGGCGACATTTATTACATACATATGTAAAAATATTCCTGCACCAAGTCCTATAAAGATACCTATTATAGTTAAAAGAAGTGTTTCTCTATATACATAACTAGATACTTCTTTATCATAGAAGCCTAGTACTTTTAGAGTCGATATTTCTCTTAATCGTTCAGCAATGTTGATTGTTGTTAAATTATATAAGACTATGAATGCTAGCATACAAGAAGCCCCAATAATTAGCAAAATAATAAGATTTAGTCCTCCAACCATATTATCAAATACTTGAATGTTATCTTCAGTAAAGTTAATTGTGCTAATAAGTCCAGCATCCATCCATTCTTTAGCTAAAATGCTATGGCTTGTATCACTATTTAGTTTAGCCATAATCATATTATAAGAAAGTTCTTGTTCAAAGTATTTTTCATAAGTTGCTTCGTTCATATAAATGTAGTGAAGAGTATAATTTTCGATAATTTCTTTTACTGGTAAAATAACTAGTTCATTATTGTTATTTCTTATCTTTATCATATCTCCTATTTTAACATTTAGTAAATCAGCCATTTTTTCACTAATGATTACGCCATCACTTGGGAATGTAAACTCTTCATTTACTTTACTATTCATAGTAATAAAAGTATCAA
This sequence comes from uncultured Bacilli bacterium, assembly GCA_947856335.1. GTDB lineage: Bacteria > Bacillota_I > Bacilli_A > RF39 > UBA660 > Caccenecus. The sequence goes on from CANUCD010000059.1 coordinate 2,403, forward strand.
TATTTTCTGGATTATTTAAAACAATTAAATAGACATCATGATTAAGATTTTTAGCATCAAAAGTAAAAGATGCTTGATATATAGGCATATATTCTATAATAGAATCATTTGCTAATCTTTCTTTTAATTCATCATCTAATTCTTTAAATGAATTTTGCATAACAAATAAGGCATCATAATGGTTAATTTTACCGTATTGTAACTCGGCAAGACCACTAATACTATCACGAAGACCAAAACCAGTTAATAGTAAGGCAGTTGAACCTACTACTCCTAAGACTGTCATAATTATTCTTTTTTTGTAGCGAAACATATTTCTTACTGTTACTTTCCAGGTAAAAGAAAGTCTTTTCCATATAAATTTAATATGCTCTAATAAAACTTTTTTCCCTCTTTTAGGAGATGCTGGTCTAAGTATTGTTGCAGGGGCATTTTTTAGTTCTTTTAAACAAGTAGTAATAGCAATAATTGACATTAACCCTAAAGTAACTAATATCATAACAAAGAATGGAAGTAATTTCATGTTGATTTGAAGTTGTGGTAAAATATAGTTAGCATGATATATACTATAAATGACATTAGGGATTAGTGTATAACCAATTAAAAGACCAACTGTTACACCAATTACTGTTGCAAAAAAGATATAAAATAAATATCCGTTAATAATCATGAACCAACTATAACCAAGTGATGAGAGAATTCCTATTTCTCCTCTTTCTTCTTCTATCATTCGATTCATTGTATTAAAACACATGAGAGCAACTACCGTGATAAAAAATATAGGGAATATTCCTGCGATAGCATCTACTTTTGATGCATCATCCCAAATACTTGCATAACCATTATTATCTGTTCTATCTAGTAAATACCACTCGGGCTTTTCTATTTCCTTTAATGAGGCTTTTGCTTCTTCGATTTTTTGGGCTAATTCGGCTTCTTTATTATTTAAAGTGTTAAGCCCTTCTTGATATTCTTCATAAGCACTATTTATTTTAGCTTCGTTTTCTGATACTTCTTGTTTAGCTTTTTCTAACTCTTCTTTTCCTGCACTTATTTGTTCGTTTAACTTTTTTTCGTTTGCTTCTATTTCCTCTTTACTGGCATTTAAAGTGTTTTTAGTTGTAATAAGTGTTTCTAAATTTTTTTGTTCGTTTTTTAAATTTTCTAATTCTTTTGTGTATGTAGTATAAATTTCATCTTCTTTAGATATTGTTAAAAGAAGGTCTTCAAGTTCACTTACTTTCGTGTCTAAAGTTTTTTTAACATCTTCTAGAGTATCTTCAGTTAATCCTGCTAACTTTAGAGTATTTATAAAAGTATTATAACTATTATTCCAAGCTTCTTTGGCATTATTTATCTTAGTAATACCATTTTTTTCTTCGGTTGCTAATATATTTTCGTTTTTAGCTATTTCATTTTTAGCTTTAATTATTTGCTCTCTTCCCCTGTTAATTTCTGTTAGAGCATCATTTAGAGTTATTTTGGCTTCATTTATTTGATCGTTATATTCATTTTCTATTTTATTGATTTCTAAAGTAGCTTCCTCTAATATTTCTTCATATCTTTTTGTTTCTCTAATGGGCTTTAATTCTTCTAGTTTTTCTAATAGTTTTCTTGTAATTTTATCATAATCTTCAAAATAAGCTAGTTTATCTAGTGCACCTTGAGCTGTTATATATATTTCTGTATAATATGAAGAATTAAAATTTTCTTTTAAAACATAAATAAATGATTGCAGTTCTCCTGTTCCAACACTAGATATTCCCATTTGTCTACTTAAATACATGGGACTATTTATTAGTCCTACAACAGTGTATGTTTCAACTTTAAGAATATCATCTACAGAAGTCTTTGTAATTAAAAGAGTATCACCAATTTGGTATTTTGTACTATCTGCTAGACATTCTTTTTCGTTGGTAGGCATTTTACCTTCAATTATATCAAAAGTATTAACTTCATCTTCTATGGCATGAATACGAACTTCTTCTCCATCTATTATGGCATCTGTAGAATAACTGGGAATAACTTTTTCAATATATTCTAAATTTTTTAGACTTAGAACATCATCTTCAGTTAATCCTCCAGTGCTTACGATTTTAAAATCCATTAAATGATATTTGTCATAATAATTATCTAATGTTGTATGTATGTCTGGAGTTGTTTCTCTAAGCCCTGCAAAAAAACCTACACCTAAAGCAACAATAAATAAAACAGATAAAAAGCGACCAATGTTTTTACGCATTTTTACAAAGGAAAGTTTATATAAAAGACGCATTACCAATCAAGCTCCTTTACATCTTTAGGCTTTTTATTTATTTTGATATCTTCAACTGTTCCATTTTTAATACGTATTACTTTATCTGCTATTTCTGAGATGATAGCATTATGAGTAATAATTATTGTAGTCATACCAGTATTACGACATGATTTTTGAAGTAAATCTAATATTTTAACACCTGTTTTGGAATCAAGAGCTCCTGTTGGTTCATCACATAATAATAGTTTAGGATTTTTGGCAATAGCTCTTGCTATAGCAACACGTTGTTGTTCTCCTCCAGATAATCCTCCTGGGAAATTATTTATCCGATCTTTTAAGCCTACTTGCTCTAATACCTTAGTTGGATTTAAAGGATTTTTGCATATTTGAACTGCTAATTCTACGTTTTCTAGGGCTGTTAAGTTTTGAACTAAATTATAAAACTGAAAGACAAAGCCAATACTATTTCTTCGGTATGCGATGAGTTCTTTACGATTATAGGCAGTAATTTCTTCGTTATCAACAATAATATGTCCTGATGTTGCACTATCCATTCCACCTAATAAGTTTAAAATCGTTGTTTTACCAGCACCTGATGGACCAAGTATAACAACTAATTCTCCTTTTTCAATAGTAAATGAAACATCATGGGCAGCTTTAATAGTTACTTCTCCCATTTTATATTCTTTTTTGACATTTTTTAGTTCAATATAACTCATAGCATATCCTCCTATTATTATTATAACATAAAAACTTTAATCTTCAATCAAGATTCCTTTAGAACTAACAATTTCTAGTAAGTTTAATAAAGATAAAGTTGAAGTAATAAATTCATCTAAATTGATTTTAATATCTTCAAAATGACTTGTTTTTAAATCACATTTTTTAAAATGAGTATCAATAAAGTTGTCCATGATAAAACGACATTTATAAAATTTATTATCTTCGTATTTATTGTGGCGATGAATATTTTCTAACCATTTTGTATCATCTATTAAAGTATTTAGAATTTCAGTGTTTTCGATTTTTGAGTATTCTATGATGCACTCAGATACTATACTATCAGTTATTTTGCTTTCAAAAAAAGAGATGTTTATAAGTTTAGAGTTATTCACTTCAACTTTATTTAGATTACAAGCACTAAATGTCACATTATTTAATTCACAATTTTGAAATTTAACTTTGCCAAAATAAGTATTATCAAATGATACATTATTAAACTTACATTTAGTAAAACAAATTTCTCTTAAAGTTTCAAAGTTTATTTCCTCTTTTTCTATTTCTTCATCTTGAAATAAAAGGTTGGTTAGAGTTAAATCTTCACGGTTCTTAAATTCTTCTTTTCTTAATTCATGATTAAATTCCCATTTCATTTTTTTCCTC
>CANUCD010000060.1 GCA_947856335.1 uncultured Bacilli bacterium
TTTTTGCCTGGTGTATGTTAATAGCAATGATTGCTTCTGTTGCAGCAACAGTTATATCATATGCAATATATAGCTAAAGATGTAGTTCTGAAAAGGTTAAATAATAACTAAAATAATATTTTAAAGATTTAGGAGTGTAGGTTCTCAGAACTACGCTTTTATTTTAATATGAAAAAGTAAAAAACACAAGAAAAAGCGTTCGACAAAATCCGACGCTTATTTTCGACATTTTTCGCTTATTAAAATATCTAATAATTTAGAATATGGAATATTACTTTCTTCCCATAACTTTGGATACATACTAATACTAGTAAATCCTGGAATAGTATTTATCTCATTTAAAATAATCTCACCATTATCTTTTAAGAAAAAATCAATTCGACTATATCCATGCAAATTAAGAACCTGAAAAGCTAAAATAGCAATTTCCTGAATTCTTTTTTCTGTTTTTTTATCTAATATTGCTGGAATAATTGTATTATTATCTTGGCTTTCATATTTAGATGAAAAACTATAAAATGTATTTGCCGTTTTAACTTCTCCTATTTTTGATGCTCTAATATTTCCATGTTCTTCTAATATAGCGCATTCAAGCTCTCTACCAACTATCCTCTCTTCAATTAAAATACGATTATCTATTTTAAAAGCTTCTTCTAGGGCATTACTTAAGTCACTTTTATTATCTACCTTTGTAATACCAATAGAAGAACCACTATTAGCAGGTTTCACAAACAATGGATAATGAAGTTGATTTATTTTACTAATAGCAGAAGATAACTTTATAATATTACCATCCATAATATAACTATCATTATATTTCATTAAAGATACAAATAAAGAAGTTTTAATATGATTTAATTCTAATATTTCTTTTGTATATATTTTATCCATAGTAATTACACTTGGAGCTATCTTATTACCAACATAAGGAATATTTAAAAAATCTAAAATAGCAGGCAATGTTCCATCTTCACCATTTTTGCCATGTATCATTAAAAAGACAACATCAAATTGTTTTAAAAATGTAAACGGTTCATCTATCTTTTTAAGTTTAGATGGTCTAAAACCTATTTGTTCTATACTTATTTTGGCAATATCTTCATACCAATAATAAAAATTATTATCTTTATCTAAATAAATAGGTGTAATATGATACTTTTCTTTATCTAAATAATGAATAATAGAACACGCAGATAAAATAGATACATCATGTTCATTAGATGAACTACCAAATAAAATAGCTAAATTCATAAAATCCTCCTAATTAACAATATGCATAATTATTTTATTAAATCCTGAACTATTTCTATAAAATTCATACCATGACTTGCTTTAACTAAAATAATATCATCGGCTTTAATAATTTTCTTTAAACACTTAATTGCCTCATCATTACTTAAAAAATGATAATTATTCTTAATATTTGCTTCTATATTTATAAATTCTGATAAACTACCAACCGTCACTAAAGTATCAATATCATAGTTATTAAGTAATTTACCAATATTACGATGTATTTCCTCTCCGTATAATCCAAGCTCTAAAACATCTCCTAAAACAACTATTTTTCTTCCCTTTAAATAGCTTATTATATCTAAAGAAGAACGAATAGAATCTAAACTAGCATTGTATGTATCATCAATAATGGTATAATCACTTTTCTTTATAAATTCCATTCTATGTCTTTCTAGTTTTAATTTACTAATTACATTCTTTACTTGTTCATGAGAAATACCATACATATCCCCAATAATAAAAGCTACTAAAGAATTCAAAATAAATACTTCTCCTATAACTGGAATACTAACTAATTCTTTATTTAAATAATATTTACTTCCATAAATACCATAAGAGACATCTAAAGCTTGATAATCACTAGGATTATGAATACCAAAAGTAATAATAGGACTATATTCTCTCTTTTTTTGCCAAAGATTTAATAAATCATTATCATTGTTAATAATTATATCTTCATCTAATCCCTCTAATATTTCTAGTTTTGCCTTTAAAATATTTTCTCTACTTCCAAGATTCCCTATATGACTTGTCCCAATATTTGTAATAATTGCTTTATTAGGTCTAGCAATTTGACTTAATTTTTTTATTTCTCCTTTTTGATTCATTCCCATTTCCAATACTATTATATCTTCATCTTGATAATTTAATAATCTAAGTGACATTCCTAGAAGTGAATTTTCATTACCAATTGTCTTTAAAACTTTATATTTTACCTCAAGTGTACTAGCAACAATCTCTTTTGTACTTGTTTTACCAACACTTCCTGTAATTGCAATAACAGGTACGTGTATACTTTTTCTCTTTAAACTTGCTAAAGCCATCACAAACTCTAAAGTATTATCAACTAAAATAATATTCTTGTCTTTAATATCTTCCCATTTATCTAAATGTTCTAATATACAAGTATCAGCTCCCCTTAAAAAAGCATCACGATAAAAAAGATTGCCATCAAAATTTTCTCCCTTAATCCCTATATAAGTATCATGAGGTCTAATAGTTCTCGTATCCTTAGAAAAACCTTTAAATTCCCAATCTACATCTCCACATATTAGTTTAGCATTACTTATACCTAATACATCTTTAATTTTCATATTATCACCTAAAGCCATTATACTCTAATTCTAAGAAAAAATCTATTTAAAACAATTCATCATATATTTCTTGATAGTTTTTTACTAAATGAATGTCTAATTCATTCTTTATTTGTGTAGGTATTTCTTCTAAATCTAATTCATTAGCTAACGGTAAATATATTTTCTTCATATGTTTATTGTATGCTCCAATTACTTTTTCTTTAATTCCCCCTACTCTAAGTATCTCTCCAGTTAAAGAAATTTCTCCTGTAAAGGCAATATCATTGACAATTTTTTTATTTAAAATAATACTTAATATACTAGTTGTAATTGCAACACCAGCACTTGGACCATCTTTTTTTATCGCTGCTTCTAAAAAATGAATATGAATATCTTTAATATTGAAATAAAATTCTTTTAAATTAAATTCTTTTTGTCGTGATTTAATATAACTTAAGGCAACCCTAGTAGATTCTTCCATTACTTTACCTAACATACCTGTAATAATAAATTCACCTTTACCGTCATATAAACAAGCTTCAATAGGTATTAGTGCACCCCCATTTAAAGTAATACCAAGCCCCATTACTCTTCCAACACTAGATATTTTATTTAATTGAGTATCTTCATATTTAGGAATACCTAAGTATTCTTTTAAACGTATTTTACTTATTTTTGTCCGTTCATTAGTTTTACCAAGCATGACTAATTTACGAATTAAATGCTCTAAATTTCGGTATAAATCTCTTACCCCAGCTTCATTCGTATAAGCCTGAATAAGATATGTAAGCATCTCATCACTAATAGATATAATCTTACTATTTATTTTATTTTCCTCTAATATTCTTGGGATTAAATATTTTTTGGCAAGTTCAAGTTTTTCATAAGTTGTATAACTAGATAAAGAAATAATTTCTAATCTATCCCTTAGGGCTATGGGAATATTTTCGACATTATTAGCAGTTAAAACAAATAAAACTTGAGATAAATCAAATGGTTCTTCAATATAATTATCAACAAACTCTTTATTTTGTTCACGATCAAGTATATCTAGTAAAACACTTGATGGATCATCTTTTGCTTGCACAGTCAACTTATCAATTTCATCAATTAGAAAAACAGGATTTTTACTATTACATTTCTTTAAACCTTGAATAATCTTCCCAGGATTAGAACCCATATAAGTTCTTCTATGCCCAATAAGTTCAGATGAATCATTTAATCCCCCTACACTAATCTTATAAAACTTACGATTAAGAGCTAAAGCAATTTGTCTAGCAATACTTGTTTTTCCAACTCCAGGAGGACCTACTAAGCATATAATAGGACTGTTAATTTCCCTACTATGATTTTGAAGAGCAACATATTCTAAAATACGCTCTTTAACACTTACTAACCCGTAATGATGTTCATCAAGTCTTTTTTTAATATCCTCTAAATTATTATTTTGAAAAGTAAATTTATTCCATGGTAAATGTAAAATCCATTCCAAATAATTACGTATCATCGCATTTTCAGGAGATAAATCACTTGTATATTCTAACTTTTTAATTTCATGATATATTTTATCATGAGTAGACTTTGAAAGTGCTAATTTTTCTAAATCATCAAAATAGTTTTGAAAATTTTCTTTTGTTTCTCCTAATTCTTGCTCTAATATTTTAACTTTTTCTTTTAAAATGAACTCTTTTTGGCTTTCCTCTAAACTATGTTCTAGTTCTTTTTCGATTTTTTGATCTAATTTTAATACTTCAATTTCTACTTTAATGTCTTTTAAAAGACTTTTAGCTCGATACATAGCATTGATTTCTTCAACATAATTTAACTTTTTAGCAAAAGACATTGGAATAAAAGAAGAAATTGTATCAGTAAGAAGTGATAAATCATCCATTACTTTAATATTATTTAAAATAGTATTAGACACATGATTAGAACTAGCAATATATTCTCTTACTAAATCATTTAACTTTTTTATAACTGCTTTTTGTTCTACTTGATCAAATTTAGGAATCTTTATATGAGAAATAGATGCCTCTAATATATCGCTATTATCTTGACTATTTTTAAAAGATACAATTTTAACTCGCTCTTGTCCTTTTAAAGTAATACGAATATTACCATTTGGAAGCTCTATTTTACTTTTTATTTTCCCCACAACACCAACCTCTGGCAAGTCTGTTACTTCAGGAGATTCTTCAACTTGGTTATGAGGAGTAATAACTAAAACATAACGGTTAAAATCTTTAATCGAAAGACGGACTATCTCTTTACTAATTTCATTATTTAAGTCTATTTTCACTTCTTGATTAGGGAGAAGAATTAAACCTTTCAGAAGAATTACTAGTAAATTTTGTTCTGTCAAGTTCATCACTCCCATTCAAAAACTTTTCTTACTATTATAAATAGATTTTACTTATTTGTCTAGACAATTTACTCAAAAATAAAGAAGAAATGTTTGAAATTTATTTTTTAAAAGCTTTGGTAAATTTTGGCCATATTCCAACATGATTTGGGGTATGTTCGGGAAGCTGATAAATATCATGACCAGGATACTCATTTCCCTCAACTAAAACAGGTCCTTTATCTGAAAAACATACATCCCAACCAATATATTTCATCTCAGGTATTTCTAATGCTGCTTTTTTAACTAAATCTATAGCATCAATCCAATCAGGAAACTTAAAGCCCTTAATTTGATGATTAGTAAGAGGATGAAATTCATATAAATTTTTCTTTTTATCTATAGCTTTATCTATAACTTCTCCAGTTTCTTCACAAACAGGAGCAACCATTCCTCCACTATTAAAATTATCGACATACTTACCATTACCAATCCGAAAATAAGCACAAATAACATGAGGAATATTATTATCAGTTATAGTTACAATCCGAACAGTATTGATAGAATCAGGATAAATAGCACTTACTCTTTTATCTTGTACTAATACCTCTTCTAATTCATAATTCATTCCCTCTTTTGTTAAATAATCATATAATTTATCTAAAGAAGAATAATCTTTAATATTTATTTTCTCTATTCCTTTTCCACAAGTACCCTCAACTGGTTTTGCCATAAAAACTTCATGTTTTTTAAAAAAAGCTAAAACATCACTCTTAGAACTAGAATTTACTACAATAAAATCTCTTTTAATATATTTTTTAAACGTTTTATTAAATTCTCCTTTATTTCTAAAAATATAATTATAAGCAGGATTATTATATTTTTTAATAAGTTCATTATTTCTTCCTCTAGTAATATAAGTATCTCTTTCACTATCTGTTAAATTATACATCTCAAATAAATCATAATCAGAATAACCTGCTCCATATTTAACAGCACACTTCCTCATATCATTAAATATATAAAAACGTGATTTACCTGTTTTCTTATGAATCTCATTTATCTTTTTAAACATATTTTTATAATTCATTTTCATAACT
>CANUCD010000061.1 GCA_947856335.1 uncultured Bacilli bacterium
AAATATACAGGACTAAGCAAAGAAGAAGTAGAAGCGTTAGAATAATGCTTCTTTTCTTGTATTGCTCAATTTAAAGTTAAATGATATAATTTAGGAAGTATAGGAGGAATTATGAAAAGTTTAACATTAGTTGTGATGGCAGCAGGTATGGGGAGTAGATTTGGAGGATTAAAACAGATTGAACCAGTAGGACCAAATGGAGAGCTAATTTTAGATTATTCTATTTATGATGCTAAAAGATATGGTTTTACTAAGGTTGTTTTTGTTATTCGCCATGATATTTATGATATTTTTAAAGAAAAGATAGGAGATAGAGTAAGTAAGTATATTCCTGTTTCTTATGCTTTTCAAACACTTGATTATAAAATTCCTAAAGATAAAATACCTCCACAAAGAAGTAAGATGTGGGGTACTGCTCATGCTGTATTAGCAGCAGAAGATTATGTAGATGGTGATTTTGCTGTTATCAATGCCGATGATTTTAATAGTTTTGAAGTATATGAGCATTTTAAAAGGTTTCATGAAAATAGTGTTGATGAATATGAGTATTTATCTGTTAATTATCCTTTTTATGTGACTCAAAGTAAGTATGGAGCAGTAAAAAGAGGAGTATGTCTTGTGGAAGATGGATATTTAACAGGTACACTTGAAAGTGAAATTAAAAATGAATCTGGCAAATTAGTTGCATACCCTCTAGATGGAAGTTCTTCTTTTCCTATTTTAGAGACTCAACCTGTTACAGTTAATTTGTTTTTGTTTAAAAAAAGTTTTTTTGAGTTTTTAAATCGTGATTGGCAAGAGTTTATAGAAAATGGTTTAACTGATTCTAATGAGTTTATGTTGCCAGTTGTATTAAGAAAAGCTTTATTAAATAAAGAAATTAAGATTAAAGCTGAAACTAGTCATGGTACTTGGCTTGGTATGACTTATAGGGAAGATGTGGAAAATATAAAAAATACTATTAAAAATATGATAGAGAAAGGAGAGTATCCAGCAAAACTTTGGGACTAATATGGAAGAGGCAAAAAAAAGAATAGAAGAATTAACAAATATTTTAAAGAAAGCTAATTATGAATATTATAATTTAGATAATCCATCGATTACAGATCAAGAGTATGATAAGTATTTAAGAGAACTTATAAATTTAGAAGAAAAATATCCAATGTTTCAAGATGCTAATAGTCCTACTAAAAGAGTGGGGGGAGAGGCAATTGATAAGTTTAGTAAAGTTCGTCATGCTATTCCTATGATTAGTTTATCTAATGTTTTTAATGAAGAAGAAATTCGTGATTTTGATAAAAGAATTAGGAATGTTGGATTAAGTCCTGAGTATGTGTGTGAGCAAAAGATAGATGGACTTAGTGTTTCGCTTCATTATGAACATGGCAAACTTAAATTTGCAGCGACTAGAGGAGACGGTATTATTGGCGAAGATATTACGCATAATGTTGTTACAATAAAGACGGTTCCACTAAAGTTAAGTCGTGATATTGATATTGAAGTACGTGGTGAAATTTATATGAATAAAGCTACTTTAGAAAAAATCAATCGCGAAAGACTTTTAAATGGGGAAGAAAAATTACAAAATGTTAGAAATGCAGCGGCAGGTTCTATTAGACAATTAGATCCTAAAGTGGCAGCTAAAAGACATTTAGATACATGGATATATCATTTGCCTAATCCTCTTGATTATGGAATTACTTCACATTATGAAGCTTTAAATTTCATGAGAGAATTAGGTTTTAAAGTAAATCCTGCTTCTAGGTTAGTACATAATGTTGATGAAATACTTGCTTATATTAAAGAATATACTGAAAAAAGAGCATCTCTTCCATATGAAATAGATGGAATAGTTATTAAAGTAAATGATATTAGAATGCAACAAAAATTAGGCTCTACAACTAAATATCCTAGATGGGCTACGGCTTATAAATTTCCTGCTGAAGAAGTATTGACAAAACTAATTGATATTAAATTTACGGTAGGTAGAACTGGACAAATAACACCAAATGCAGTTTTAGAACCAGTACTTGTTATGGGTTCAACAATTAGAAGAGCTACTTTACATAATGAAGATTATTGTCGATTGTTAGATTTAAGAATTGGTGATATTGTTTCAATTAAAAAAGCTGGAGATGTTATTCCTGAGGTTGTAGAAGCTAAAACGGATAGAAGAATAGGTACAGAAAAGCCATTTGTTATGACAAGTACTTGTCCTATTTGTGGAAGTAAATTAGTAAAAAAAGGAAATGTTGATTATTTTTGTGAGAATATTGCTTGTCCAAAAAAGAATATGGAAGGACTAATTCATTTTGCTAGTCGAAATGCGATGAATATTGATGGATTAGGAGAGGAAATATTAGAAGATTTTTATAATGAAGGATTTGTAAAAAGTATTCCTGATTTTTATCATTTATCTAATTATAAAGAAGATATTATTGAGTTAGAGGGATATGGATTAAAGAAAGTTAATAATTTACTTTTAGCAATTGAAGAGAGTAAACAAAATAGTTTAGAAAGATTATTATTTGGGCTTGGTATTGCAGGAATAGGATCTAAGAATGCTAAACTTTTAGCAAGTCATTATAAAACTATGGAAAATATAGAAAATGCAACTTATGAAGATTTAGTATCGATTAAAGATATAGGTGATGTTTTAGCTAAGAATATTGTAAATTATTTTGCTAATCCTAGTAATATCGAGTTAATTCATACTTTAGAAGATCTTGGTGTTAATATGAAATATTTAGGTGAACCTTTAAAACAAAATGATATTTTTACGGAAAAAAGATTTGTTATTACGGGAACTATTAGTTTTATGAGTAGAGATGAGATTAAAGCTCTTATTGAATCTTTTGGTGGTAAATGTATTGATTCTGTTAGTAAAAAGACAGATGTTGTGATTGTTGGACGTGATGCTGGTAGTAAGTATGATAAAGCAATGGAATTACATATTCCAATATGGGATGAAGCAAAATTCAAAGAGATTGTAGATAGTTTGTAAACTATTTACATTTTTTATTCATGGTAATTGTCAAGTAATTATAAATTGTGTTCATTAGGAAATAATGGTATAATAAATTTAACTATGAGGTGAAATATTTAATGAAAAAATTAAGAAAAATATGGCAAGAAAATAGTGTGTTATTTGTTTTATTGTTTATTTTAATTGCTTGTTTGATTGCAATATCAGTTGTTGTTATTACATACTTTGTAGGAGATTCTAGTTCTAAATATGGAGATAGATTAGAGGGAATTGAAAATTATCCTTTTAATGAAGATATGGAACAAGAAATTATTGGTAAAATAAAAGAAAGTGAAATAGTTTTAGATGTTAGTATGAGAGTTAGTGGTAAAACAATTTATGTTACTATTACTTTTATACCAGAAACAACACTTGTTGAGGGACAAAGTATTGCTTTAGCTAGTCTAGATTATTTTAGTGAAGACACTCTTAGTTTTTATGATTTAGAATATATGATAAAAGCAGATGCAACAGAAGAAACAGAAGGATTCCAAATAATTGGGGCACGAAATGTTTCTGGTACTGGTGGTATTGTTTGGAATAATAATACTGTTTTTGAAGAAGAAGAGGAGCAAAAAGAAGAGTAGGTAGTTATGAAAAATAAAAAAAGTGTTATTATAACTGTTATTATTGTTATAGCTGTTGTATTAACGGGTTTAATTGTTTATAGGGTTTTAACTGATGAGAGTAAACTTACTTCGAGTGAGAAAAGATGGATTAACGATAATATAAATACTGTTCAAAATGTAAATGTTATAAATGATGTTAATTTATTTGGAAATACGGGAAGTGGTGTTTTCTATGATTTTTTAAATGATTTTGAACAGACTTATGATTTAGAGATAAATCCTGTAACTTTTCGTTATGGTGCAAATCCAGATGGGCTTACTTTAGGGGTCGCAAAGACGCTTGATGATGATGATTTTGTTTTTTATGAAGATCACTATGTTTTAGTAGGAAAGACAAGAGAAGTGATTAGTGATTATGCTTCTTTTGCTGGTATGAATATTGGTGTACTTTCTTTAGATGCTTCATATATTAGTAGTTATCTAAAAGATGCAGGAACGATTAGTTTTACTCAGTTTGATGATAAAGAAGAATTATTGCAAGCTTTTAGCGAGGAAGAAAATATAGAATATATTATTGTTCCTTTAAGTGTTTATTTAGATACTATTTTAGAGAATAATTATATTATCAATTATCATTGTTCTGATATGAAACTTTATTATGTTATTCATGGTGGTGATAGTCCTTTTTCAAATATTTTAAAGAAATTTTATCAAAATTGGTATTTAGATAATTTGGATGCTTATTTAAAAAGAGCAGAGTTTCAAGTGTTTACATCTTCTCTTAAAATTAGCGAAACAGAAGTAGATGCAATGCAATCAGTTACTTATAATTATGGATTTATAAATAATAGTCCTTATGAAGTAATTATGAGTGGTAATTACGGAGGAATTGTTGCAATGTATTTATCCGAGTTTAGTCGTTTTAGTGATATTGAGTTTAATTATACGAAGTATAGAAATCTCAATCGTTTTAAGAAAGCTATTAGTGAAGATGAGATAGATTTATATTTTAATTATTATGAGTTTGATGATGATTATCATGAACTTGATTCTAATTTAATCGTTCGTTATAGTGTTATTGCTCATAATGAAAATCATTTAGTTGTTAATAGTATTGAAAGTTTAGCTGGTAAAACAGTATATGTAGAAGAAGATAGTATTATTCATCATTATTTACAAAGTGTTGAGGGTATTAAAATTGAAACTTATGAAGATGAAAAAGATTTAAAGAAGCTAAATAAAAAGAATGCTATTATTGTGATTGATCAAAATATTTATAATTTATATTCTGGAAGTACATTATCAGAGTATACAGAAAGATATCGTGATTCTTTAAATACAACTTATAAATTTAAATCAAGAACAGATAGTGCGTTTTTCAAATTGTTTACTAAGTATGCTATGGTAATAGATAATAATGAGATTATTTATGATGGAATGTATAGTCATGCTATGACTGTTAAGACAGGAAGTATTTTGGGAACAATTGCTAAATATATTTTACTTACTATTTTTATCTTTGCTGTTATCTTTATTGTATTTTATAAGAGTAGTAAAAGAGTAAAAGTAGCTAAAAAGTTTAAAAAAGATAATAAGATGAAGTTTATTGATCAGCTAACTAGTTTAAAAAATCGTAATTATTTGAATGAATATATTCATAATTGGAATAATAATACCGTATATCCTCAAACAATGATAGTAATTGATCTTAATAATATTCAGTTTATCAATGATACACTTGGATATGAAGAGGGAGATAAACAGATTCAAGCAGCAGCTAATATTTTAATTAAGACTCAGCTTGATAATAGTGATATTATGCGTACGGATGGAAATGAGTTTTTGATTTATTTAGTTGGATATACGCAAAAACAAGTTTCAAATTATATTCATAAGTTAAATAAAGAATTTAAAAAACTTCCTTATGAGTATGGAGCAGAGTTTGGATATTCAATGATTTTAGATCATGTTAAGACAATAGAAGATGCTATATTAGAGGCTACAGATGAGATGAAAAAGCAAAAGAAGAAAAGTGAGGATGAAGATGCGTGAAAAGATAAAAAGGGGGTTTCATAATTTTTTTAAAATAATCACTAAGCCAGAGATGGAAATATTACCTGGTCATCTTGCTTTCTCATTTGTTATTTCCATCGTTCCAACACTTACTATTCTTACATATGTTGCTTCTATTTTTCATTTTGATTTAGCTTTTATTAGTGATTTTATTACTCAATCTTTTAGTTCTGAATTTGCTGATATGCTTCTTGGAACAAATATGGTTGTTAGTGCTGATTTTAATTTCTTTTTAACGCTTATAGTAGCATATATTATTGCTAGTAATGGAGCAGCTTCTGTTATTGCTAGTTCTAATATGATTT
>CANUCD010000062.1 GCA_947856335.1 uncultured Bacilli bacterium
ATAAGTCTCTATTTAAGAATATTTTTTAAATTATCAAGGGATTTAAAAGAGATGGTTGTTTGTTCTTTGGTAAACATATTTTTTAAATTTAATTCTTGTTTTTGTACTTCATCTTCTCCTAAGATAATAACATAGGGAATATTTTTCTTATTAGCATAATCTAATGCTTTTTTTATTTTTTTATCTTTCATTTCTACTTCTACTTTATATCCATAATTACGAATAGTATCAGCTAGTTTTAAACTTTCTTTAAATGTATTCATAGGAATAATATATAAATCTACTAGACTTTTATTAGTAAATTCTTCTCTATTTTTTAGTATTTCATAAATAACATTCAAACCAAAAGAAATACCAACAGCTGGATAAGAATTTCCGTCTTGAATCCAATTGGTGATTAGTTTATCGTATCTTCCTCCACCACCAATGCTTGATTTAATACCAGAATCAATTGCATATACTTCAAAAATATTTCCTGTATAATATTCTTGACCTCTAGCTAGAGTAGGTTGAAATTTAATATATTTGCCATAAGATGAATAATTAAGAAGTTCCATTAAAGATGTTAATTCATTTAATCCTTCTTTAATATTTACATTATTAGTGTTAATAAATTCTTTTTGTAGCTCTTCTAAATTCATTTTAAAATATTTTTGGAAAGATTTTTGTAATTCTAGGGAAAGACCTATATTTAATAATTCTTCGCTTAAGTCTTCTTCACTAATTTTGTCCATTTTATCAATTGCTTTAATAACATTACTAATATCTTCTTCATTTGTAATACCTAGATTTTCTATTATTCCTTGCATTAGTTTACGATTATTTATTTTTATTTCAAAAGGAATATTAAACTCTCTCATTCCTCTTATAAAAATAGAAATAATTTCTTCTTCAATATTAGCTCCATCAAGACCTACAACATCAACATCACATTGGACAAATTGTCTATTTCTTCCCGTCTTAACAGGTCCATCACGAAAAACATCGCCTATTTCATAGCGTTTATAAGGAAGTGTTAATCCTTTTTGAATGGTAATAAATTTAGCAAAAGGAATAGTAAGATCATATCTTAATCCTAGCTTTCTATTACCTTGGTCTGTTACTTTATAAACTTCTTTTAATATTTCATCATCAGGATTATATTTTAAAGCAAGCATATCAAAATTACATATAATAGGTGTTTCTAATGGTTCATATCCATATAATTTAAAAACATTTTTTAATGTGTCTTTAATATACTCTCTAATTTCTTGTTCATTACCTGAATAATCAAAAGTACCTTTTACATTTTCAATTTTCATAATTTATCCTCCAATTCCATTAAAAAAGCTATACAGATAGCCTGTATAGCTTTATTTAAAACAGGCTACAAGCACGACAAATAACACTTGCGCCTACAAAAATGTATTTAGCAAGTGAAATTATTATGATGATGATGAGTTAAGTTAGTAATTTTCATAATAATTCTCCTCTTGATAACAAAATTATAATATGATATAACACATTTGTCAAATATTTATTAAATACTATGATATAATAGATAAAAGGCGTGATATATAATAAAACTTTATAGATAGATTATTTGGGAGGTGTAATATTGATGAAAGTATTTATTGAAAAACTAGATGATTTTGGAAGAGGAATTGCTCATGTAAACAAAAAGGTTGTTTTTGTTAAGAATGCTTTACCTAAAGAAGTGGTAGAAATTAAAATTATTAAAGATAAAAAAAGTTTTAGTGAAGCTCTAATAGTAAAAGTTTTAGGTGTTAGTAATAAACGTGTTTTTGATGTATGTCCTTATTTTAATATTTGTGGGGGATGTCATTTGTTACATTTAGATTATGATGATACTTTGATATTTAAACAAACAAAGATAAAAGAATTATTAAAGAAAAATAAAATAGATTATGAAAAAGAAATAGACATAGTAAAAAGTGATATACCTTTAAACTATCGTAATAAAATAAGTTTAAAAATAGAAAATAAAGAAATTGGGTTTTATCAAGAAAATACTCATAAGTTAATTCCTATTAAAGAATGTGTGTTAGCTAAATCTTCTATCAATGAAGTAATTAAAAATAGTTATTTGTTAAATTTAGAAAATGCTAATTTAACTATTCGTTCTAATTATAATGATGAGATATTACTTATTATAAATACTTGTGAAAAACCAAATATTGAACTAGATAAATTAAAAGAAAAAATAAAATTAGTGGGAATTGTTTTTAATGAGAAAACAATTTATGGTAATAACTTTTTTTATGAAAGATTAAATAATAAGTTATTTAAAGTATCTTTTGATTCTTTTTTTCAGATAAATTTAAATATAGCTAGTAAATTATTTGATTTTATTTTAGATAATATTCGTGATGATAGTAAAGTGTTAGATTTATATAGTGGGGTGGGAACATTAGGAATAGTAGCATCCTCTAAAGCTTTAAAAGTTTATTCAGTAGAAATTATTAAAAATGCTGTTTTAAATGGAATTTTTAATGCTTCTTTAAATAAAAGAAATAATATAAAATATATTTTAGGAGATGTATCTAATTTAGTAAATAAGATAAATGAAGAGTTTGATACACTTATTATTGATCCACCTAGAAGAGGGTTAGATAAAAACACAATAGATTTTATTTTAAGAAAAAAACCTAGTAAAATAATATATGTTTCGTGTGATGCAAATACTTTGATGCGTGATTTAAAAAAGTTGGAAGATAGTTATGAAATAAATGATTTTAAAATAATGGATATGTTTTCATTTACTTATCACGTTGAGTGTATGTGCATATTAAATATTAAGGATAGATGAGTTATGATATATGTTACAAAATATAATTCGCCTATAGGTGAAATTTTACTTGCTAGTATGGACGATAAAATAATTGGTTTATGGTTTTTTGGACAAAAGTATTTTTTTAATCACATTAAAGAAGAAATTATAGAGGAAGAAACAGAAGTACTTAGAAGTGCTAAAAAATGGTTGGATGATTATTTTTTAGGGAAAAAGCCATCAATAAAAGATATTCCTCTAAATCCAAATGGTTCTTCTTTTCAAAAAAGAGTATGGCAAATACTTTGTGATATTCCTTATGGAGAAACGATTACTTATAAAAAAATAGCAAATAAAATTACTGAAGAAATTGGTATGTCTATGAGTGCTCAGGCAGTAGGAGGAGCAGTGGGTCATAATCCTATTTCAATTATTATTCCGTGTCATAGAGTAGTAGGTAAAAATGGCACTTTAACTGGGTATGCAGGAGGACTTGATAAAAAGGAATGGTTATTAAATCATGAGAAAAATATAAGAAGATGTAAATGGTGTAATATTAAAAATCCCCTTTATATTAAGTATCATGATACTTTATGGGGAAAATTAAACTTAGAAGAAGATTATTTATTTTCGATGTTTATATTAGAGATGTTTCAAGCTGGATTATCATGGGAATGTGTTTTAAATAAAAGTGATGCTTTTTTAGAGGCTTATGATTATTTTGATATTGATAAGATATGTTTATATGATGAGGCAAAAATAAATGAGTTACTCAATAATAAGAATATTATTAGAAATAAAAGAAAGATAGAAGCTAGTATTCATAATGCTAAAATAATAAGACAGATAAAAAAAGAAGAGGGAAGTTTTAGAAATTATTTAAAAAAGTTTACAAATGAGAAAGTTATTGTTGAAATAGGAAAAACAACTAATGATTTATCTGATAGTATTTCTAATGATTTACGAAAAAGAGGAATGAAGTTTGTTGGAAGTACTACTATTTATGCTTATTTGCAAGCGATAGGAATTATTTATTCTCATGATGAAGAATGCTTTTTATATCACGGTAATCCATAAATTTTATGAACAAAATCATAAAATATAGCATATCTAGGAGGATAGTAAGTAAAAATAATATTAGTAAGAATAAATATACTAAATAAAATAATACCTAATTCTTCTAATCTTTCTTGATAACTTTTTAATAATAAGTAGTAGGATAAAATTTGACTAATGCTTATGGAAAGAAAATAAATAATAAAAGTTATAATTATATTATCTTCTGTTTTTAAGAAATATAAATAAATGGGAGTAAAAATAGTCATTACTAAAAACATACATAAAAGGGAAGATGTAGCTTCAGCAAATAAAACATTTTTTCTTTTTTTATAATATATTTTTTCGATTATTGCTAAACTTAAAGTTGATAGTATAATTATTTTGTTATGTTCCCATATACTTTCATTAACTGGGAAAAATAAACTAGTAAAAAAGCATGGAAACCAATCATAAATAAAGTGGAAGAGACTACTAAGAAGAAAAATTATAAAAACACTAAGTATCTTCCATTTTTTTAAAGTCATATAACCACCTATTACCAGTATAGAATAAATATAATAATTTATGTATAAAAAGTCTAATAAGTGTCAAGTATACTCTAACTTTAGATTGGTTATAATCATTATATAGTATAATGATGTCGAGGTATTTATGAAAAGAAGTAAAAAATTAAGATTAAAAACATCAGTTAGAAATGTTTTAGTAGTAGTACTTATTATGATTATATTTATATCTTTTGGTATTTCTAAATTAAGAGATAGTAAAAAGTTTGAAGCTCATGAAATTGTTGAAGAAGATAATTATACTTTGAAAATAGATTATCCTAGAGTAGAAAATAAAGATTTAGAACAAAAGATATTAACTTATATTGGTAATCAAAAAGAAGCTTTTTTAAAGACTGTTTATGAGTTAGAAGATGTTACAGAAACTAAGAGTGATTTATCTATTACTTATACAGAAGATAGTTGGCTTGATTGTAGAGCAGTACATATCAATGTATATTATTATACTGGGGGAGCTCATTATAATAAAGAGACTAAATCTTATTATTTTAATACGAAAAATGGTAAATTAGTTGATATAACATATTTTTTAGAAGAAGATGGATTTAAAAAGTTAGCTAATTTAGCTTATTATTATGTTGTTAAATATTATAAAGAAAATGATTTGGTTTATGATGAAGAATGGATAAAAGAGGGTACTAGTAGTAAATTAGAAAATTATAGTTATTTTTCTATTGATGAAAAAGGACTCAATATTTTATTTACTTATTATCAAGTGGGTCCTCATTGTGATGGTGAAAAAAGTATTACAATTCCTCTAAAAGAATTAAAGGGGATAGTAAAAGAAAAATATTTAACCACGGAAGAACAAGTAATTGAGGTAGTAAAAAGAGAAAAACGTGATTTAAGTAAATTTGCGGGTAAAAAATTACTTGCTTTTACATTTGATGATGGTCCAAGTGATGTTCCTACTAATAAATTATTAGATAATCTTGATAAATATGATGCTAGGGTAAGTTTCTTTGTTTTGGGAAGTAGAGTAAATACTTATAAAGATACTTTAAAAAGAGCTTATGAAATGGGTAATACAATAGCAAGTCATACTTATAGTCATTTGAATTTATATCAATTAAGTGATTATGATGTAATAGGTGAAATCAATAGAACAAATGATGCTATAGAAAGTATTATAGGCGTTAAACCTGAGTTTTTGCGAGTGCCATATGGAAATACTAATGCTCATATTAAAGAATTGGGTAATATGATAACGGTTCTTTGGGATGTTGATACAGAAGATTGGCGATATAAGAATGCTAATACAGTTAAAGATAATATTATTAAACATGCTCATGATGGAGCAATTATACTTTTGCATGATATATATACTACATCAGTTGAAGGAGCAGTTCTTGCTATGGAAGAGTTAAAAGATGAATATGCCTTTGTTTCCATTGAAGAAATGATTGAGTTAAAAAAGATAAATTTAGATAAAACAAAAACATATTTTAATTTTTGATAAAATAATGTACATTTGTAAATGATGTGAAACCAATTTTTATTAGAAATGACTCAATTTT